>JASHUK010000042.1 GCA_030040055.1 Nitrososphaerales archaeon
AAGGGCTTAGGGCCGCCGAGCTTGTTCAGATAGGGATAGTGTCTCAGCTCCTTGCCCGCCTTACGAAGATCTACGCCAATCCGAAGGACGTCGAGAGGAGACTGGTAGCATTCTTGGAACAGGTGGAGCAACTCGCATATGGGTATCGAACGAAGACGTCAAGGATTTCAAGAGAATAGCTGGCCTTGTCAGAGTTAGGGTGGACACGAATCCATCGCAGATGGTCATCCTCTTGGGGAGGGCTGAAAAGGCGACGGCCGCTGTTCTAAAGATTCTCCACGTCTTGAAGTCTGACTCGCGCAGGTATCACATAGAGGTCGACCAGTCAGGCTACCGGACAACCGCCTACATCTTCCCACCCGAGATAAGGGCGAGGCTCGCTGACAGATGGGACGCGGTCGCGAGGTAGCCCCCCTGCTAAGAAGGCGTCGGGCGATGTGTCTCCGGTCTTGCGGCAATCGTCAGGCATCGCCCGTGTTGACAGGACCCTCAGTGGAACTCAAGAAGCTCCGAATAGGCTTCGACGTTGCGCGCGAAGTCGGCGAGCGCGTGCACCGGGACCACGGCTGCGCCGTCGGCGTACCTGAACTGCTCGTCCCTGAGAGCCAGGATTACAACGGCCATGGGCGGTGCGTCCGGATAGAGGGCGCGCAGGCGGTCCACCCTCTTCTTCTGGGCGTCGACGGCTCGTATCAGGGTTGACGCTCCCTGCCCGGCCGTCCAGCGCTTGCAGTCCACCACCAGGGCCACCCCGTTCCCCCTGGCGAGTATGTCGACCTGCGCCCGGGGCTTGGTCAGGACGATGTTCTTCGTCACCGCGTAGCCGGCGGCCTCTAGGAGGGCGGCGCAGAAGCCCTCGAACTCCTGCCAGTCCATGTGCCCTGCGACGACGTCCGGGGAGGCCCCCATCCTGCAGGCTTCCACGGCCCTGGCCACGCGGGGAGGGGGGAGGGGGGCGCCGAGCCGCGCGCGGAGCGAAGGCACCCTTTCGGCCTCGTCGGGGTCGGGCCCCGCCTCCAGGTAGGCGGCGACCCTCTCCCAGCTTGCGTTCCCTTTGAACTCCCGTCGGGGCATGCCTGGAAGCGACCGTCTGCGATACTTAACGGAGAAGGGGAAGCTGCCGGGCTGCCGGAGGGGTCGGCCGAATGTATTCTAAGAGCGGGGTCGCCGCGGCGCGGGGGCCGTCCACCACTCGTAGAAGTAGAAGGCGTTGACCACCACGAGTGAAACCAGTAGGACCTGCACCCAGTCGAGGGTCGGCGGACTCCTGAGCGGGACCGAAGCCCCCTCGATGAGGAAGTACTTCAGGAAGGGTGCGTAGCCCGTGCTCGGGAGGAGTCCCTCGGACCGGGCGTAGGCGTTGCGCCATGCGACGTTGTATTCGACGAAGTAGAGCGCGATAAGGGCCAGTATGTCGAACGCCAGGGTCTTGGACTTCCAGAAGGGCAAACGCGGCCGAGCCCTCTCGACGGCTCATAAACCTGCCTTCCCAAAGGATATACACTCCCCGCGGTCGGAGCCCGCGTCTTGCGCGTCCCCGGTGGAAGGACTGGGCTGTACGCTGCCGTATTCATCGCGGCGTTCATACTGTTCGCCTACCTGCTCCTGACCTACACGAGGAGGGTCGACGGGGTGAGCATGACCCCCACGTTCCAGACAGGGGACATGGTGGTGGTCGAGCCCGTCAACATCAACGACGTCCACGTCGGGAACATCATCGTCTACGACGGGGTCTGCTCGGCTACCGGAGAGGCGGTGATCCACAGGGTAGTAGAGATCGACGACGGGCTCCTCTTCACGAAAGGGGACAACGCCGAGACGAACCCGCTCACCGACCAGGCCCTGGGGATAGCGACCCAGCCCATCAAGCAGAGCTGCCTCGTCGGGAGGGTGGTGTTCGTGATCCCGTACATCGAACTGATCGCCTCGCTTCCGTATGGGCTGAACTACCTGCTCGCCATCGTGCTGCTCCTCGTGGTGTTGTACAGTGAGTTCGGGAGAGGGAAGCCCTCGGCGGACAGCGCTGTTTCCTAAGTGCCTCTCCGATTCCCGAAGAGGAGTATCTGTAGTCTAGGGGAGTATCGCATCCCCCTCTCGACGCAGGCTTTGGCCAGCCACTCCCCCCGTACGAGGAGCGCTTCCTTGTCGGTCCCCTCGGGCATCAACATGACCCTCTCGCGAGGGAGAGAGAAGTCGGAGACGATCGCCTCGACCTCCGCTAGGTCGCCCCTGTCCCGGACCACGAACTTGAACCAGGCCTTACGCGAGCGGACGAACGCACCGAGAGAGGCGGGCCTGAGCCTTAACCCCTCGGCGACCGAGCTGTTGGAGCTCTTCGGCGACACGTTGAAGCAGTCGACAAGCCTCGCGAAGGATGGAGCCGGGGCCATAGTCCCGTTAGTCTCCACCTCGATGAAGAATCCCGCCCGCCTCAGCCGAGACAGGAGCGGGACGAGGGCAGACTGGTGAAGGAGCGGCTCCCCGCCTGTCACGACGAGGTGTTTGCAGCCGAGGGCCGTTATCT
>JASHUK010000043.1 GCA_030040055.1 Nitrososphaerales archaeon
TCTTCTCCTCCGCGTTCGGCACGAGCGGATAGCCGACCGACCACAGGAACATCCTCGTCGTCGACGGCCCCATGTGCTGGAACCTCTTCTGGATGTCTTCCTGCAGCGCCTTCTCGTCCTTCTCGAAGTGGTCCAGGTACTTCTTGAAGGAGCCGAACTCCTTCCTGATCTCCTGGAACTCTCCCGCGTTGTGCACCGTGGAGCGTATCTTCCTCTCGTTGCGGACGATGCCCGTGTCCCCCATGAGCCTCTTCAAGTCCGACTCCGCGAACTTGGCGACCCTCTCGGGTGCGTACCCGGCGAAGGCCTTCTCGAACGACTTCCTCTTCTTCTCGACGACCTCCCAGTTGAGGCCGGCGGAGAACAGGTGCGTGGTCATCCTCTCGAAGTAGCCGCGGTCGTCCTTCGGGGCCGACGCCTTCCAGGGTGTCACGTGCTTCGAAGCGTGGCCTCTGTATTTATGCGCGGCAAGGACCGGCTCCTCCGAAGTCGCCAGAGAGTCCCTCGGAGTCGGCGGAGGCGCCCGTCTTCACTCTAGGGGATGTTCTCCGAGAGACTTCAGCACGCGGAGGGCCCTCAGGGTCACCATCTTGCTCGGCCGCCCTGCCGCCTCCGGGGAGAAAGGAGTCACTCTCTGGGCGAACTGGACGTACTTCGCTGGCAGCCTCCCCTCGCTGAGATAGTCGGGATGGACGGGGCCCAACAGCCACTTGCCGTCGGGCTGTCTCATCCTCTTCAGGAGCTTCACCGCTTTCGAAGCCCTCGGGTCCTCCCCCTTGCCGAGCGCGGCCACAAACTCGAGCCCGACCAGGACGTCGTAGTAGTAGTGGTAGGGGAAGTGCAGCCGATACCATGGGTCGTATCTCTTCCCTTCCCGGAGCAGCTCCCGGTCAAGATAGAACTCCAGCCCCCTCTCCACCGCTCTCTTCATCCCGGGGGTCCACTTCTGGCGCGGGTAGGCGGCGAAGGCGCTCATCCCCTCCCAGCCGTCTATGACGCCGTTCTTCCCCCAGCAGTGCCACCCGCCGTTCGCTTTCTGGTTCTTGACGAGCCATTCGAACGCGCTCTTCACCTTCGGGTCGCCCTCGTACCCCAGCTTCACCAGCGCCCTGGCCGTGTTCCCCACGAGGCAGAGCTCGCTCACGTCCCCGTCTCCGCAGTCGAACCCGCCGTCAGGCTTCGCGAACCTGTCACGCCACATCTCGGCGGACTCCGCGACCCACGGGAGTTCGCGTGTCACCCCCAGGTCGGAGAGCGCGAGCAGCATCCAGTTGGTCGAAATGTATTTTGGCCTGTAGAGGTCGGCCGAGTCGTACCACGCCCCTCCGGGGAGCCTCCCGTCGCGTATCGTCTTCACCCAGCCTCTGTCGCAGATCTCCTCGCGGGCCTTCCTGAGCTCCGAACCGCCTGCGCCCATCAGGTCTCTCATGGCGAGGTACCTGACGGCCGGCTGGTCGGGCTCTGTCAGCCACCTGATGACGCTCTCCATGCCGTTCGGGGTCGGCTCCGGGCACTTATTGAGGCATCGCCGGGGGACGTCTCGCTCCGGCCGGGCGACGGACCGCTCAGGCCGCCGGTTCCTTATGCTTCTCGTAGGCGACTCTCGAGAGCAGGTCCGCCTCCGCGTTCCTCTCTCTCGGGACCCACTCGAAGGCAACGGGGCCGAACCCCCCGATTAGGTCCCTGGCTTCCTTGAGCTTGGACAGGTAGCCTCCTCCCTTCACCTTCCACCCCTTCGCCATCTGGCCCACGAGCAGCTGCGAGTCCGACCTCACCACTATGTCGCGCGTGACGCCCATCTCCTTGAGCTTCTTGAGCGCCTCGACGAGGGCCGTGTACTCCGCGTAGTTGTTGGTGACGTCCCGCCCCGCGAGCCCCTCCCCCTCGGCCAGCTTCTCCGCACCGTCGTAGATCAGGAACCCGTACGTCCCGGTGCCGGGGTTCCTCGGCTCCGCCAGCCCGTCTACGTACACATATACAGTCATGCTGTCATACACATATCCGCCTAGACCCAGGGGCCCTGCAGCCTGCCTATCTGGGAGGAGACCTTGTCCACGTAGTCGTTCAGGCGGGCCAGCAAGGTCTTCGACGTGATGAACCCGATGACCTCGTCCCCCTGCTTCACGAGCATCCGCCTGATGCCGCGCTCGTTCATCATCCTGGAGACCGCGTCGATGCCCGTCCCGGCGTCCACGTAGACCACGTCCCTCGTCATTATCTCCGTCAGGGTCACCTTCGAGGGGTCCAGACCCCCCGCGACCACCTTCGAAACGATGTCCCACTCGGTGACTATCCCCTCGGGGCTCTGGTGCGAGCCGACCACGGCGAACCCGTGCCTGGACGTCCTCATCGACCTCGCCGCCTCGAGCACCGTCTCCTTCGGAGAGAGGCTCAGGAAGTCCTTCTCGACGATGTCCCTCGCGTATAGGACCACAGGCCCACGCGCCCGCGCGATGATAAAACCCTTCCCGGAAGGGGGGCGCAGCACCCTGGAAAACCAAAATGAAGCGGAGCGGCCGTCGTTGAGACTGGCCGCCTACGCACTGAAGAAGGCCCCCGGAGGGGTCTTACATCCCAGTCTCTTCGCTCTCTGTTGAGGAACCGGCCTGAGCGCCCATTCCGCCTTCAGCGCCGACTGGACTGCCAGTGGCGAACCTGTTGGCGACTTGGGTCACCTTGACCTTGCCCGACCAGCCCTGCTTGGCGCCGGCCACGAAGATGACGAAACCGTCGATCTTCGCGATGCCGTCACCGCGCCTGCTGATCTCAGAAATGGTCACGTCGTACTCTTTCCCGACTTCAACAGGCTTTGGCTTGAAGGACCTGAATCCGCCCCCGCTTGGGCCGCGGCCGTAATTCCCTCGTCCGAAACTCGTCTTTTCACATCCTAGCGTCTTTCGGTGTCGCTGAGGACCGCCCCTCAACCTTGCTTATTAAGCATAATCCCCTTTCCTCGCCGAATCTGAGAGGCGGACGCCCCTGCCCTCTCTTCGGGCCGGTCAGCTTAAATCGGTTGGACCAGGGCGACCCGCCGAGCGATGCCCACCCTGAGCTTCGACCAGGCGAAGGACAAGATGGCCGGCCTCCTGAAGTCGGCGGTGGGGGTCGACGAGTTCGAGATAACCTCGGCGAAGCTAGACGACGCCCAGGGGGTGTGGAAGGTGGACGTCGAGTACAGGAAGCTGAAGGCCATGTTCTCCGAGAGCGCCTCCGCCATCATCGACGCCGAGAGCGGCGAAGTCAGGGAATTCAGGAAGGGCATACAGAACCGGGTCTGAGCGCCGCGGCGTTCCCCTATTGGCGCGGCTGTGGTCGAACTAAACTACCCAAACGGCCGCCGGGATTAAAGTCCCCGCCATTAGTGCGGGGGGCGGCCCAATGGGCTCGTTGTCGGCTTTTTCCAGCAGCTGGGAGAAGAAGAAGGACAAGGACGGGGGTAGGGGGCTCGGGAGCCTCCTCAGGGACGCGCCCCCTGTCAAGCCACAGCTGGAGAGGGCGACCAAGGAGATCGGGGTGCTGATAGCGAGGCTCGCGCAGGCCGAGGCCAGGGTGAAGTCGAGGGACGAGGCCATCTTCAGGAGGGTGGTCCTCGCCCTCCAGAAGGGCGACCGCGACCACGCTTCCATTTACGCCAACGAGCTGTCGGAAGTGAGGAAGATCGGCGCGACCGTGTCCGGGGCGAAGCTCGCGCTAGAGCAGGTCTCGATGAGGATAGCGACAATAACCGACATGGGGGAGGTCGCCGCGATCCTCGCGCCGACGATATCGGTCGTGAAGGGGGTCGGGCAGGGGCTAGGGAGCCTGCTCCCAGGGGCCAACGGCCAGCTGGCCGAGATCTCGACGCTGCTGAGCACGACTCTGGTCGAGGCCGGGACGGTGGGAGGCAACTCCCTGAACTTCGAGGCCGCCAACGAGGAGGCGGAGAGGGTGCTCGACGAGGCTTCCGCCGTGGCCTACCGCCAGGTCGAGGCCGAGTTCCCCAAGGTGCCCGCCGCCGTGGCCCGGAGCGACGAGGAAGAAGGCCTGACCGCGTAGACGCGCTTCAACGTTTTATACGCAAAGAGTGCCCGAGCCCAAGATGGCGAGCAGGAAGTCCCTCTACGCCTGTCTCGCGGCAGCGTTCGCCTCCCTTCTGGTCAGCGCCGACCTCCACGACCCGCTGTCTGTGCCTAACATCTACAGCGACATCATTTCATTCTGGGGAAGGTCCTGGGTCGCGCAGGGGTCGCTTCCCTACGTCTCCCAGGGGTTCGAATACCCGACCCTGTCGGGGGTGATCCTCTACGTCGCGCGGACCATCGGCGGAAGCGAGCTGGGCTACTACTACACGTTCACCGCCATGTCCTTCGTCTCGACCGGCGTCCTCGTCTGGGCATGCTGGAAGGTGGCGAAGAAGCGGGGGAAGGACCTGAAGCCGCTCTACTTCCTCCTGCCGAGCTTCATCATCTACGGGATCTACAACTTCGACATCTTCCACGTGACGTTCGCCATGCTCGGCCTCCTTGCCCTGATGTCAGGGAAGAGAACCTCATCGGCGCTCGCACTCGGACTCGCCATAGCGACGAAGCTGACGACCTTCGTGCTGATCCCGGTCTTCCTGCTCGAAATACGGGAGTGGAAGGGCATGACGAAGTTCTTGGTCGTGCTTCTGGCGACGCTGGCCGCTGTCAACCTCCCTTTCATCGTCGCGAACTACGGGAACTGGATCTATACCTACACGTTCCAGAGGGGCTACGGCCTGGAAGAGGCCTGGTACGTGTGGATATTCCAGAACCCGTCCACCTGGGGGGCGGCAAAGAGCTTCGGGCTGGCACTGATGGGACTCCTCCTGCTCCGCGTCTACACCCTCAGGGTCGACGTAGTCACGAGGTCGTATCTGGCGATCACGGCATACCTGCTCGGGACCTACGTCTACGCGCCGCAGTGGAACCTCTTGCTGATTCCTTTCGCCGCGGTCCTCGCACTAGACACCCCTTCGATGTACATCTGGGAAGCGTGCAACGCCATGATCATACTAACTTGGTTCGACCAGAGCAACCCTACCATGGCATGGACGATCCCCCAGGAGTTCGCGCTCGTGAGGGACGTCATGCTGGTCGTCATGACACTCTCCCTGATGCGGAGGGAGGGATGGAGTCTCCGATCGATGCTCCCTCACCTGAGACAGAAGACGCTCGACCCAGGCCCGCTCGGGCCGGAGCCTGCCGCCCCGGCGCCGGTTACGCTCCAAGCGAGTCGGGATACTTCCGACCTCGCCTCGCGTTCCTGAGAGCGGTTATAAGGGAAGGAAACCACGTAGCGGCGTGGTCAGCTACCTGCCGAACCTTTCGCTGGCTTTCATCCTGGCCGCCCTGGTCCCTCTCATCATCGGGTTCGTGGTCGGCCTGATCATACGGAACTTCCTGAAGATAGGGATCGCAATCGCCGTCCTCATAGTCATTCTCATACTGCTCGGCATCCTCACCCCGAACGAGGTGTTGAAGCCCATCCTGTCGCTCTTCGAGTCCGGGGGGACCCTCACCAACGAGGTGAAGCGCCTAGCCGCGTACCTGCCTTGGTCGTCCCTGACCTTCCTCATCGGCCTGGCGATAGGGTTCCTGAAGGGTTAGTCCGCTCGGAGACTTCCGCGACTGACGCCCTCCGTCTTCTCAGCCCTTGAGCCAGTCGGCCGGGGGGCCCTGCCCGCCAGCGCAGTCTACTACGCCCGTGACCCTCCTCAGGAAG
>JASHUK010000006.1 GCA_030040055.1 Nitrososphaerales archaeon
CCTCTTGAGGCTCACGACCGCGAACTCCGTCCTGCTGCTGGG
The DNA here is from genome assembly GCA_030040055.1 of Nitrososphaerales archaeon. Taxonomy (GTDB): domain Archaea; phylum Thermoproteota; class Nitrososphaeria; order Nitrososphaerales; family Gagatemarchaeaceae; genus UBA183. Next base: position 43 of record JASHUK010000006.1, read on the forward strand.
GGGATCCCTGTTCGCCTTCTCCGTCGCCTTTCCACCCTTCAACGACGCGGCGGCCATCAACCCCTCGATCCACATGGTCGAACACGTGCTAATCCTCGTGTCGGGGGCGCTCGTGGCCTACTCCCTGATCCAGACGGGGGCTCTCCCGACGGCCCGCAGCCGCCTCGGCAAGGCTCTCGGAGTTCTCGGCGTCTCCTCCATCCTGGTCTTCTGGCACTCGCCAGGGCCGTGGGACGCGGCGGTGCTGAACCCCGTCGTTCACTTCACGGAGCATGGAAGCCTCTTCGCGGCGGGGATGCTCGTGAGCGTCTGCCTCCTAGGGTTGTCCGATGTCGCCAAGGTCATGATGCTCGTCCTGGGGGTCATCGCCCACACAGCCTACGCTCTGTTGCTCACTTCGAGCTACCTGGTCTACAGTGTCTACACCCTTCCGCAACAGAACAGCTACGGCCTGTTCGTCTTCGCGATGGACCCTTTGTTCCTGGGCCTCATAGTGTGGGTGATCTGGCGCGCTGAGGCGTCTCCCCTCACTGGGAGAGCGCCGTCGGTCCTCAAGCTCTCCTCCGCGGCCGTGGCGGTGCTTCTGGTATCGGTCATGCTTGGTTTCTACGTGCAGAGCGCGGTTGCCATCGCGCAAGCGCCGGCCTCTCTGGGCGACGGGCCGGTTGTCGTTATCCAGGAGACCCCCATTTCGTGGCAGTACTCCCCCCAGAACCTGACGGTGGTCATAGGGTTCAACAACACGGTGACGTGGATCAGCCGCTCGTTGGGGTATGATACGGTCACGGGGCAGAACGGCACGTTTTCGTCCGGCCAGCTGGCCCCGGGAGAGACCTACACCTACGTGTTCTCGAGCCCGGGAAGATATCCCTACCACTGCATCTATCATCCCTGGATGGTCGGGGTGGTGACAGTCCTCCCGGCCCCTGCCGCCTCCGCGCCGTGAAGCTCCGACCCAAGGTCACGGCGCACGTGGACGTCGCCGCGCGACTGAGCCGCGACCTGGCGCTTCCCGTTTGTTCCGGAGCCGTCGAGCCATGACCCACCGGTGCATCGCGATCTTTCGCGCCTTCTTGAACCCCGCCTTCTCGAACATGCCGAGCGTCCCGCTGCACAGGAACGAACTCGAGACCTTCCCGCCGTACTCTTCTGGATAAGCCTCGACGGTCCCCCCTCCTAGTCTCTCGATCTCCCGCAGTGCCTCACGAAGGGCGAAGCTCGCTATGCCTTCCCCTCGCCGCTCGCGGTCGATGAAGAAGCATGTTACACGCCAGTCGGGGGGCGTCCCTGCTTCCCTTTCGTACGCCTTCTTGCTCCTGATGTTCGGGAGCTCCGCGGCGGAGCCGAACTGGCACCACCCGACGGCGTCCGGCCCGTCGAACACGAGAGCGGCGTGCGCCCTCCCTTCCTTGACGAGCTCCTCTTTCATGGCCCTGTAAGCCGCCGCCCCGTGCCTCTTTTCTCCCGGCTCGAGATGGAAGGAGATGCACCAGCACCCGCCGAAGATCCCGTTGTGCTTCTCCACGAGACGGGCGAAGGCGGGCCACGTGTCTCGGGATAGTGGCTTCGATGTCAGGGGCATGTCGAGACCCGGTAAGCCGCCGTTTGCGGCTTGGGACTTTATATATCAACGCTGGCAAGAGCAGAATGTTTGGGTACCTCGTCCGGGTCGGTCTCCTGGAAGACACCTGAGATTCTCGTTCCACTGGTTTGCTTCCTGTTCTCTGGGGCCTATTCGCTATTCCTCGCAGTGGCGCTCCCCCCGAGCATCGGGGTCATACTCGGGGTATTCGGGGTGGTCTTCCTCGCTTCGGCTTTCCTGGTCTGGAGAAAGAGCAGGATCGGGTTCATAGTTGGCATAGTGATGAGCGTCATCTTCATCTTCGTCTTCAGCTCCGACATCGTCTCGGGCCTGCAGAACCCCGCCTCAACAGCAAACTTCCTTCCCGTAGTCACGATCCTCCCCGCTTTGGTCGCGGGAGTCGTCTATTCGATCGTCGGCTTCAGGATGGCCTGGATGAAGTGGTCGACCAGGCAGCCGAGGATGATCCCGTTCTCCAGCCTTGTGGCTTTCCTGACCGTAGGGTTCGTGGTCGGCGCCCTGGTCGTGGGAGCGTTCGCGGGCGGGACGGAGGCCAGCCTTCTTGCAGGCGCGGGGAAGGGAGCGAACGTGGTCATGGTCAGCGGCGCGGGGAATCAGGGCAACCCGGGAGGATACTTCTCCCCGGAGAACTACACGGTGACAGTGGGCTCCACGGTAGTCTGGGTGAACCAGGACAACGTCGCGCATACGGTCACGTCCACGAGCGTCCCCAAGGGAGCGGCTTCGTTTGATTCCGGAGACATAAATCCCGGTCAGGAGTATTCAGTGACATTCACTACCCCCGGCGTCTACTACTACCACTGCAGCATCCACCCGTGGATGACCGGAACGATCAACGTGACGGGTTGATAGCGGCCCGCCGTGGCCGCGAGGGCGACCGGAACTCATAATACGTCCGCGCAGTCGAACGCCGCGTGCCCCGCTACATCGACGTCCACAAGAACATGAAGGGGGTCAAGCTAGAGGACGTTGCTGAAGCCCACGCCAAGGACCTGAAGGTCCAGGGGAAGTACGGCGTCAGATTCGAGAAGTACTGGCTGGACGAGAAGGAGGGGACCATATTCTGCCTTTCTACGGCGCCGAACAAGGAAGCAATCTCGAAGGCGCACAAGGAAGCCCACGGGCTCCTCCCGAACGAAACATTCGAAGTTCGGGAAGGAAACTAAAGCCTCGCCGCGCCGGCAACGCGCCTCGCACGAGCCACTCTCATGTAGCGCTCGGTCTCTTGGATCTGCTTGAGGTGCGCCGCCCTGTCCTCCTCGTCTACGCCGGCCTTATCGAGCCGCGTCTTGGCCATTTCCAGGTAGCGTCTGGCTCTCCCGATGTCTCCGGCGCAGGCGTAGGCCCTCGCCATGCCCTCGTAGGCGGTGTGGACGATGCCGTACAGATGGTTGGTCCTGCAGGTGGCCAGGCAGGACTTCGCAAGCCTGAGTGAGAGTCCCGGTTCCTCCAGCTCCGAGTATACCCTCGAGAGCTGCCACTCGCCGATCGCGCGGTTTCGGGGAGTCCCTACGAGCCGCCAGTGATAGAGGGACGTGTGGGAGAGGTTCAGCATCTCCAGGTCGTCCTCTTCCGTCCGCGCTTTGGCGTCGAGAAGGTCCCACGCCCGATTGAAGCACGAGGCCGCGACCTTGCGATGCAACTCCCTCTCTGGCGCGCTCAACTTCACCGGCTGTCACTACTCACGGGCGTCTGCCAGAGGTCGCCGCAGGAGGCTCAGTTGGCTGCCCTGATTCCGGCCTGTTGAAGCGCGGCCGCCTCCTGCTGGGTCTTCGCCCTCTGACGCCTCTTCGCGATCATGCGGTCGACGACGTAAGCCACCAGGAAGAGGATGACCGCGAGAAGGTCTAGCGCGTACGCTCCGTACCCAACAGAGCCGGTGTCGTACTCGGTCATGGCCAGGTACGTGAACACCAAGGCGAGAATCCCCCACAGCGCGGGCTGCCACCTGAGCGTCCGGCCCACTTCGTTGATCGCCCCTGACACGAGCATCGCCGGCCAGAAGACCAGCACGAGCACGAACGAGACCGTCACCAGGGTGTGGTCGAGCGCGGCACTCTCGACGGCTGAACCAAGCAGGCTGTACGAAGCCAGCGAACTGTACCCGCCGGTGAGATACGCCCATGAAGCTCGGTAGCCATCAATCAGGGTGAAGGAGACTCCTCCGACGATGAACCAGGACAGAAAGCCTGCGATTAAGGCGACGATGAGGGCTACCCCTCCGATGGCAAGCGCTAAGCCTGTCGCCTTAGGCAACGCGGCATCGACCACGAGCTCGTTATTTAAGCGGAATTGGGGCGGCGCTACTTGCGGGCCCTGCGGAGGTCCTTCCGCATCTCCTGTGCAAGGAGCATCCACATCTGGTGGTCCTCCTCAGCTAGTTCCTTAGCCGCCTGGGAGGCTTTCCTCGCGGACGGCCGCGCCCCGTAGAACACCTGCAAGCCGGTGAACTCCAGCTTTGACCCCTTTCCCTCGCTCGAGACCTGGTACAGGAACTGGGAGTGCCTGTTCGGGCCGTTGAGATGCGTGTTGGTCCAGGACAGGCGGTCGGGGTTGAGCCTCACGAGCCTCTGCTTGGTGACAGGACCCTCCTTCCCCCAGACCGTGTCGGTCAGTATGATTGTGTCTTCGTTGACCTTCCTGATCTTCCTGGTCCCCTTCTTCCCCATCTTTCCCCAGTCGTCTGGCCGGTAG
>JASHUK010000044.1 GCA_030040055.1 Nitrososphaerales archaeon
ACGCGACAGTTCGCCGGTCAGCTGGGAGCTCTAGCCCGGCAGATATCCGTCGCGGGAGAGCCTCAGAAAATCAGGGGCCCGACGGTGTTCAAACTTGGTGCGACGACCGTCACCACACTCGCTTTCGCGAGGGACGTCATAGTCACTGTGACCTCGTGGCCGGCAGGTTCCGACGATCTTGATTCGCATCTCGAAGCCAGCCTGAACTCGGCCGCGATTCGGGCAGGCGTCGATGCTCGTATGGTCGATGCCCACAACTCAATCGGGCACTACCAGCCTTCCCCACAAGTCGGCGAAGAAGAATGGCTCGGGGTGCTCGGCAACAGCATGGAGAAGAGCCCTGAGCCGCTCCGAGTTTCTTACTCATCCTCCAGAGAAGTAGGACTCACCAGCGGGGGAGACATAACGGAGAATGGTCTTGACCTAGTACTCTTCGAGGTGGGAGGCTCCAAGAAGGCACTTGTCTTGGCCGACGCCAACAACGCCGTTTCGGTGGTCCGTAGCAGTGCGGAAGAGGCACTGAGGGGCGCGGGGTACTCGCTGATCGAATTCTGCACATCGGACAGTCACCGCTTGGCTGCCAGCGGGCTGACTGTTTCACGCGGATACAAGGCTCTTGGAGAGGAGACTCCACCAGACGTAATCGCGGGCGCAGTGGTCAGGATGGCTCGACTCGCGGACTCTCGCCTCTCAGCCTGTGCCTACAGCTCCGCAACACAGACAAGTACACTCAGGGTCTTCGGGGAAAAGGCGCTGAACGAATTTGCCGAGGTCACGTCGAGAAGCTCGAAGTTCGCGCGAATCTACACTAAGTTCGCAGTCGCTTCAATCGCCATACTCCTGATCCTTTCACTCCTGCTCTGAGATGCGAGATGTCTTTTTAGACGCCAGCGGATTGAACATGTGTATGAAGAAGGACGGGGCCCTGATAGCAATCGAGGGCATAGATGCAGTCGGAAAGAGGACGCAAAGCTCCCTCCTCGAGGCCTCTCTGAGGTCGAGAGGGTTCGCTGTCTCGACAATGTCGTTTCCAGACTACGGTACCGACATAGGGAGAGAAATAAGACGGTTTTTCGCCGGGGAGAAGGACTACCCTCCAGAGGCAATTCACATGCTGCTTGCGGCCAACAGGTGGGAGGACAGAGAGCGCATCAGTTCGTCACTTTCGAGCTGCGATCTTCTGCTGATTAACAGGTACTCTGGTTCCAATCTGGCTTATGGCACAGCCAACGGTCTGAAACTCGACTGGCTCGTAGGTTTGGAGGCTGGGCTGCCTGGCGCGGACTTGGTGTGTGTCCTCGATGCTGCTCCACAGACGATTGTGTCGCGCAGAGAGAGGAAGAAGGACCGATATGAAAGGAACTCTGAGTTACAGGAGAGAGCAAGACAAGCGTATCTGGACCTCGCCCCTCAGTTCGGTTGGAGGATTGTCGACGCATCGAGAGACATAGTGACTACGAGCCGAGCCTTACTTGAGCTGACGTCCGCCCTACTGACGAGCAAAGTCGGCCGAACCGTTTAAGACCGTCGGGCTGAGTTTCGGAAACTCGTGACGCTTCGGTCCGTGGCTGGGATTAGAGACCCTGTCCACGGTTACGTCAAGGTGACGGAGGTAGAGAGGAGCATCATAGACACGCCTTTCGTACAGAGGCTCAGGAGAGTCCATCAATTGGCCGGCTCATATCTGGTGTATCCTGGTGCAGTCCATACAAGATTCGAGCACGTGATAGGGGCCATGCACGTGGCTGGTCAGATTGCAACCTCCCTCTCGGCGACATCGGAACTAGGAGAGGACTGCGTGCAGGAACTCAGGCTCGCCGCACTCCTCCACGACGTCGGACATGGGCCATTCTCCCACATGTTTGAAGAGGTCCTCGCCCTCAAGAGTAAGGAGACTCACGAAGACATGTCACTTCGGATAGTCCGCGAAACAGTCATTCGAGATATCATAGGAGAGCACGGCTTCTCCGCAAGCAAGATTTCGTCGCTCTCTGTTGGCCGGCTCGAGAAAGGACCCCGGTTTCTAAACGAAGTCATAGCTGGAGGGCTCAGCGCCGACATAATGGACTATCTGTTGAGAGACTCCTACTTCACAGGGGTCGAGTACGGTAAGGTCGACATACAGAGAGTAATCGACTCTATGCAGGTCGGCGACAGCCATCTGGTGATTGACGAGGCGGCCCTTCCTGCCTTCGAGGCGCTCCTACTAGGAAGATACGAGATGTTCAAGGCGGTGTACTTCCATAAGACTGTCAGGGCGGCTGAGCTCATGCTAGTCAGATCAATGCAACTAGCGGACTCCACTCTCGGATTGACCGAACTGTCGAACCTTGACAGGTATCTCAACCTCACCGATGAAGTGGTGTTGCACAGCCTGACCTCTCTGCGGCCTGCGACAGCGGAACTGCGCGAGGCGAGGCAGCTTGCCCTCGACTTCAGGGAAAGGAAACTCGTCAAGTGCGTGTTCGAACGTCTGATGCAGCGGAGGGCCAGAGGGGTCAGAGGGCTATTCACCGACGACACAATAAGAGGTCGTCTCCGCAGGCGGCTCGCGAAGGAGGCAGGGATGAACACAGGGAGCATCTTCATCGACGTCCCGACAACGCCCTCCATACCATACTCATCTTCCAAGGAGGTCCTGAAGTCGGTCGGACTGGTCCGCTGGGAGGGAGGAAGGAGAGTCATCGTCACTATGCCCATCGGCCAGCTTCCACTGGTCGGATCGATCGAGGGGTTCATGGACGTGCTCAGAGTCTACACAGAAACGAGGTTTCGCGGCCAACTCGAGGGCGCGGCCCGGGACGTCTTCGGAGACGTAGCTCAGACGCAAACACCCGAGACACCTCCGCGTCGCTAAAATAGCTCGGACGCCTAACCGAAGGTGGGCCTAGAGAAAGCATTCGCGTACGAGCGCTTCAGACCGGGGCAGCGGGAGCTAGCCAGCCGCGTGCATGACACGTCTGCCTCTGGAGGGATTCTCGTCGCCGAAGCCATGAGCGGCTTCGGCAAGACAGCGGCGGTCCTCGCCGGGGCAATATCCGCAGCCGAGGAGACCGAGTCGAAAGTGATCTATGCATGTCGGACGAAGAGGCAGGTGCTCAGGGTGGTGGAGGAGCTCTCGGCACTTCAGCGAAAGCACGACGTTTCAGTCGCCCCCATGTTCTCCAAGTTTGACTACTGCCTCCTCAGACTTCAGTCAGGGCGTCTCGTTTCGCCAGAGGCGTTCGGATGGTACTGCCAGTTCAAGGTCAGCAACAACCTCTGTTCCTACTTTCTGAACGTTGCGCTGGCGGGCCATGAGTTCGACGCCGCCGTCAAGGGAGCCACCAGGGCCGTCCCGACGCACCCTGAGCTCCTGAGGCTGTCACAAGCGATTCACGTCTGCCCATACGAGATCGCCAAGATGGTCCTGACACAAGCCAGGGTCATCATCGTTCCGTATCCCTACGTGTTCGAAAGCCGAGCCGCGTCTCTGCTCTTCAACTCGGTCGAGGCGGAGAACGCAATCCTAGTAGTCGACGAAGCCCACAACTTGAGGGACTTCCTCAGAGGCGTCAATTCAGCAACGCTCTCACTAGGTCAGGTGGACGGCGCGATAAAGGAGGCCAAAGCGATGCTGATGGACGAGGCGGCTGCTTCTCTAGGTTCTTTTAGAGAGACTCTCGGCACTTCGCTCTCATCGCCCGGCTGGCTACTCGACCGGGACGCAATCCTGCAACGATTCCGCGACGGCAATGGAACGGGTTGGCTGCAGAACCTCGCGTTCGAGTTGAGTGCCTGCGCCGGGCCAGCATGGGGTGTCGTGGAATACGGAAAGAAGTTGCCCTCGTTAATCCTGAAGGTGGGAGACTTCATCTCCCGACTGTCCTCGGAGTCTGACCTCGCGCTGGTAAAGTGGGACGACTACTTCGGAGTTCTCAGACCAAACCCGGTGGCCGGTCTCAGCGAACTGCTCGGGCAATTCAGAAGTTCAGTGCTTGTTTCGGCAACGGTCAACCCCTCGGATGTTTTCAGGCGATCCCTCGGGTTGGACTCGAACGCAGCGACTTACACAACTCCAGCGGAGTCTCTCGTTACGGTGCGAACCATCGTCGACACGGGGGTCACTACAAGGTACAAGCTGCGCACCCCTCAGATGTTCTGCAAGATTGCAGATAGGATTGCCGCTGTCGCGGCCGCGACCCCAGGAGGAATGGGCGTCTTCGCGTCGTCATATTCAATTCTGGAAGCAATACGGGAGCAGCTTCAGAAGAGGATCGGGGATCGGAATCTCGTCAAGGAGGAAAGGGGGCTTTCCAGCCAAGAATCCAGTGACGCGTTCGACTCGTTCCGCTCCACAAGGGGCTCGGTCCTGCTGGCGGTCCAAGGGGGACGATTCTCAGAAGGTGAGGATTTCAGAGGAGACATGATGGACACAGTAGTCGTGGTCGGCCTGTCTCTTCCCCCGCCATCTCCTATGCTCTACGCCGAATATCTCTGTTTGAAGAGGACAGGAGAACCCGACTCCTTCATGATGCTGTCGCGTCTACCGGCGCTTCGTAAGGCTTTCCAGGCTGCGGGTCGCCATATCAGGACGGAAGGGAAGAGAGGGGTCGTGGTCATGCTCGACGAGAGATTCAGCTCGCGCGTGGTCAGAGACCTGATGCCGTCTTGGTTGAAGAGAGAGGTGATCATCGGAGAACAGTATCCGGAACGCTTGCGAGGCTTGATCAGCCAGTTCTGGAACGCTCGGGAACAGCCCTTCCCTTCCTGAAGGCAATCTTTGCCGCTGCGCGCTCGTCTCCCCTGATGCCTCTGCCTTTGGAGTCTCTGATCGACGTCCCCGATTCGTCAACCATCTCCACAGTAATGACCCGGTCGACCTGAACTGCGACCAGGGTGTTTGCCACCCTCGATGCCTGATTCCGGTCGCCGTTTCCAATACGGACCACCACCCGCTTCGCTGGTACCATCCTAAGATACTCGACCACGTACGAACAAAGCTCGGAAATCGAGCGGAAGGTAGCGTAGTCAAGGGGGGACTCGCCGTAAAACACCGCCATCCCAATCCTGACTCCCGTGTCAACGCCGACAAGAATGGCTTCGGTTCCCGAGGTGAGATGTGAGAGGATCTGTCCCTTGACGGCCCCAGGCAGTCTGCTCAGACTCTCTAACTCTAGCGCCTTCGATCCGAACGCTTTCGACTCAGCCGCAGTAGTGAGAATCACTTCGCAGTCATCGCAAGCATCGGCAGGAAGACGGCTGCTGAACTGCAGCTCGGCATCCTTGAGCCTTGCGACGATTGCATAATACGCGCGCGGGCTCGCGGTGGCCACGCAGATGCAATCCAATTTGATATACGCCGCCGTTTCAGCCCACCTACCGTATGAGCTTTGACCCCACGAGAGGAAGACTCCTTGAGACACTAAAGGGAAAGACCGTCACCTTCGTCGTGGACGACAGACAGACCAAT
>JASHUK010000045.1 GCA_030040055.1 Nitrososphaerales archaeon
AGCATGCTCGTAACCCCGTTCATTCCGCTCTTTCGCGGTTGAAGACGAGTTGGTCAGCCTGACTTCGTGAACCCGGCACATAGCATGCCGTAATAGGTTGGGACCTGATACGAGAAGAGTTCGCCGTCCAACGGGGCGACGGACAGCACACCTGCGAGCACGGCGAGCTGCCAAAGGCTGTCGGGTTTGGCCCTGTCGACCAACTTCCTGCTGACCGACATCAGCTGCCTCAGTCTACCTGACTCGACTGCCTCGACCACCCTCTTGTCGTACTCCTTGGCCATCGGGCTGTAGCCATATGGGCCGTCCTTCCTGTGGGCGTGCGCTTGGTCGGCGCTCGCCACAAACGCCACCCGTTTGCCGTACGCCTGTGCCGCCCTCCCAACGGCGGCCCCGAAGTCGACGTTCTGCCGCAGCGGAATCCCCCTGGAGGGGGTGACTATCACGACCTTGCACTTCATGTGGGTTTCGTGCATCAGGAACCAAAGCGGGACAAGCGTCCCCCAGTCCATCTGCAGGTCAGACAGCGGCCCTTCAAGGGCGCCGTAGTTCGCCCCGACTACGGGCAGTCCTGCTTCTTCCGACTCCCGTATTATGTCCGAGCCCAGTGCTAGGTCGCAGCCAGCCTTCAACCTCACCTCCCTGGCCCCCTCCGCGAGGACGCCGGAGGTGTTCTCGGAGATGACGACCCCGATGTGCTTCGGGAGCCTCAGGTTGTGCGGGGACGCGATGACGATGGCGTCCGGCTTGGCGTCGCGCATCTGCGAGCCGAGTCTTCTCATCCCCTTCCTGGTCGGAGAGAAGAGTTTCAGCTGCGGGCCGGCGAGCTTCGGGATGAGCTCCCCGCCGTGGGGGGCGACGCACGCATAGACCAACACCACGGCGGCTCCCTACCTCTGCCTCCTCATGAGTTCTTCTCCAGGTAGTGGAGGATGCCCATCACGGAGCTTCTGACGGAGACCTTCGCATAGACGGGTAGGTCCTCGGTCCTCGCGTCATACATGACCTTCCTCTCCATCTGGTCGGAGATTGCGTCGAGGTCCATCTTGAGGTTTCGCATCCTCTCGACTTCCCGTACCCAAGCCTGGACTCCCTCCTTCGTCCTCGCAAAGACAGCTTCCGAGTCTTCTCTCTGGCCGAAGTGAGGCACGAGCAGGGTTCTCGGGGCGGTCTGCGCCAGCCTGTCGACCGACCTGGCGAGACTGGCCGGGTCGAGGCTCGGGGGTGGTGTAGTCGGAATCAGAGTCGCAAGGCCGGGATAGACTATCCCTACGGCATCGGCGGTCAGGAGCGCGCCAGGGCGGTCGATGAGGATGGAAATCTGATGCGGGGCGTGCCCCGGTGTGTGCATCATCGTTAGCGACGCGCCCCCGCCGAGCTCGAGCGTGGCCTCCTCGCCTACAGCAGTGATTCTGTCCGCGGCGATGGGGGCCGGGGCGCCATAGAGTCTCATGATCGCCTCCCCGAAGACCTGGGTGGCGCTGTCGACCAGTTTCGTCGGGTCGACCAGGTGCTTCACGCTTCTCTCCTGAGCCACGACCTTCGCGTTGGGCATCTCCTTCAGCAGGACCCCGGCCGCCCCCGCGTGGTCGAGGTGGACGTGGGTGGGAATCACGTAGCTCACCTCTGAAGGGGACACTCCCACTTCTGAGAGCCCCTGGAGGACGCTCTTGTACGACGAGGCATAGCCGCAGTCGACCAGGGCTATCTTCGGGGCCTTGATGACGTAGACTCCGACGGTCCGGGGCTGGCCGAGTGCGTAGGTGTCGAGGAGGAAGACGCCGTCCTCGACCTTGGTGGCGTACAATTGCCTACGAAGGGCCCTTCGGGTTCGTGAACTCGGCGGCCAGGGACGCGAGCGATGCCGAACCGATTTTCAGCACATCCTCGTCTACCTTGAATCTGGAGCTGTGGTTGGGGTAGACGCACCCTTTCGCAGGGTTCCTGCTCCCAAGGAAGTAGAACATCCCTGGGGCCTTCTGAAGGAACCTTGAGAAGTCCTCCCCGCCGAGAATCGGTGGGATTACCTGAATCCTCGTGCCGGGAATCTTCCTGAGGACTTTCTTGGCAGCCTCGGTCGTCTTCTCATCGTTGACGGTCACCGGGTACGCGTCTGCCTCGAAGCTCACCTCGGCCTTCGCTCCGAATGCCCTGGCTACCCCCTTCGCGACTGCTGCGACCTTGGCTCTCGCAAGGCTCCTGGTCTTCTCGTCCAGAGTCCTGATTGTCCCTTGGAGCACCGCATCGTCGGGGACTATGTTCTCCTTCGTCCCTGAGTGCACCGACCCAATCGAGATGACGAACGGCTGCACCGGGTCTATCATCCTGCCCGAAACCCCCTGCATCGCCAGTATCACTTGTGCCGCGACGTAGACGGGGTCTATCGTCTGGTGTGGGGCCGATCCGTGCCCGCCTTTGCCGATGATTTTCACAGTGAAACTGTCGGGTGCCGCCATCATGGCTCCTCCCTTCACCGCAAAGACCCCCGAGTCGTGGGTCCCACTGATGTGCAACCCGAAGACATAGTCAACCTTGGGCTTCAGCATCACTCCCTCCTCGATCATCGGCTTCGCCCCGCCTCTGCCGCCCTGCTCTTCGGCAGGCTGGAATAGGAACTTGACCGTTCCATGTAGCTCGTCCCTGTGGCGCTGCAGCAGCTCGGCCGCGCCCAGAAGCATCGCCACGTGCGTGTCGTGGCCGCATGCGTGCATCACCCCGTCCACCTTGGATCTGAACTCGACATCAGCCATCTCCTGGACTGGTAAGGCATCCATGTCAGCTCTGAGGGCGACGACTTTCCCCTTCTTCGCTCCTTTCAGCGTCCCGAGCACGCCGGTCCCACCTACGCCACTCTTCACCTCGATGCCCATCGACCGCAGCCTCTCCGCGACAAGCCTCGCAGTGGCGGCCTCGTGGTACGCCAGCTCCGGCTTTTGGTGCAGCGTCCTT
>JASHUK010000046.1 GCA_030040055.1 Nitrososphaerales archaeon
ACGGGTGACTGGCCATTCCAATCGTGGGCGAGGTTGGTCAGATGCAGTAGATGACGCCGTGGGTCCAGAACTGATAGTACCCGAATGGGCCACCCGTTGGGAGATAGACCGCTCCGATGCCCAAGAAGTGGTTGGACAGGGAAGCGTAGTCGAGAGACGGCCCTACTTCTACCAAGCATGGAACAAGATGAGTCGGAACGACGGGAACGAGCACGAAGAACAAAGCGAAGAGCCCTACGGCCAGCAGGGGCAGAGTCCCTCTTCTCATGGACGAGAAACCTTCTCAAGTCTATTTACAGCTTCATCGGACTTGCTTCCGGACGGGGTCGGTTTGCAGGCATCCCGTGACAACCTTCTGCATAGCCTGAACATCGGACAGAGCCGTTCAGGCTCACGGAACGGCTAAGAGGGTCAAGAGTTGTAGCGAAGGTCTGAGAGCCGTGTTCACTGAGGGTTTCGTCAACCTGTACACCCGCAACATCGAAGCAGGCGTCCACTTCTACCGCGAGCTGCTCGGGTTCAAGGAAACCTTTCGCACCCCGAAGGAAGGGACCCCGGACCACGTCGAGCTCACACTGAACGGGTTCGGCGTCGGGCTCGGCAGCGTGGAGGCCGCGAAGAAGAGGCACGGAGTCGACGCGACGCCGGGCAGCCCCGCGATGGTCCTGGTCGTATGGACGGACGACATCGACAAGTCCTTCGAGGCACTGAAGTCCGCAGGAACCCCGGTAGTCCAACCGCCGCATGACAGGGGCAGCAACCGCAGCGCGCTCCTGCGCGACCCCGACGGGAATCTCGTGGAGATCGTCGCAAAGAGGCGCCTCTGAGGGCTTCTTGACCGGCCCTGGAGACTGAAAGAGACGGCTGGCCGTCTGCCGACGGCTGGCTGCTGACCTTCAGCTAGTAGACCCTTATCGCTTCCTGGACGGCCGGGTGAAGGGCCGGGACCCTGTATATCCTCTGAATCGAGTACGCCAGGTTCTCCGTCTTCCGCTTCTCGCCGTGCCCCACCAGGACGACCTGGAGCTTCGGCCTGAGCTTCCCGATGAACCGGACTATCTGGTTGTAGTCGCTGTGGCCGCTGAACCCCTCGACCTTCTGCACCCCGCACCTGACGTCGACTATCTTGATCTTGCCGCTCTGGTCCATCAGGCTGGCCTGCGAGCTCCCGTCGAGCACCCTCCTGCCCAGCGTCCCTTGCACCTGGTACGACACGAAGATGATCTTGTTCCTGTCCGACGGCGCGATGTTCTCGAAGTAGTCGAGCACCGGTCCGCCCTCCAGCATCCCGGAGGTGGCCATGATTATCGCCGGGCCCTCCCTGAAGGCCTCCTCCCTGTTGGAAGGGTGCTCCACCTCGGTGAAGTACTCCGACTTGAACGGGTTGACCCCCTCCTCGAGTATCTTCGTCCTGAGTTCCCTCGACAGGTAGTCGGCGTACGAGACGTGGATGGCGGTCGCCTCGGAGATCATCCCCTCGGTGAACACCGGCGCCTCGACCAGGGCCTTGCTCCTCATGTACTGGTCTATGACCAGGAGTATCTCCTGCGCCCTCCCGACCGCCGGTATCGGGATCAGGACCTTCCCCCCTCCTTTGAGGGTCGAGTTTATCGCGTTGCAGAAGTTCGCCTCCACCTCCTCTCTGACCGGCATTATGTCCTCCTTGGCCCCGTACGTGCTCTCTGTGATGAGGGTCTCGACGCGCGGGTAGTTCCACGTGGCCGAGTCGAAGAGCTGCGTCCTCCCGTACTTGTAGTCCCCTGTGTACACGATGTTGTGCGCCCCCTCCCCAATGTGCAGGTGGACGGTGGCCGAGCCCAGGATGTGCCCCGCGTTGTTGAACACCAGCTTCACGTCGGGGGAGATGTCGGTGACCGTGCTATACGGAAGGGTGATGGCGTGCTGGACCATGTCCCTGATGTCCTTCTGGTCGTAGATCAGCCTCCCTCCCTCTATCTGTGCGATCTTGACGAAGTCGTTCTGCAGGAGCGTCATCAGCGGCAGGGTGGGCTCCGTGCAGTACACCGGCCCGTCGTAACCGTACTTGTACATGGCCGGGAGGAACCCCATGTGGTCGAGGTGGGCGTGGCTGATCACTATGGCGTCTAGGTCCCTGGGGGAGACGTCGGCCCAGTCCAGCCTCGGATATGCGTCCCACGCGTTGCGCGACCCAGGGTGTATCCCGCAGTCCAGGACTATCTTGCTCTCGGAGGTCTCGACCAGCAGGCAGGACCTCCCTACCTCCTGGAACGCCCCCAGCGTCTTTATCGTGACGTGCTCGGTCGACGTCAGCCTCGGCCTGAAAATCGCCTCCCCCAGGTCCCGGTAGAACTTCTCCCTGGTGTCGCTCCCCGCCTTCAGGGCGAAGTAGACGTTCTGTATCGCCGAGGACTTGATGTGCGGCGCCTTCCTCACCTTGACCTTCCACCCGGTCTTCTCCATGGCCGCCCCCAGGTCGAACCCCGCCTCCTCAGTCAGCGCCTTCGGGGTCCCTGCCTCGACCGTGATCTCTCCTAGGGCGTCGTCGAAGAAGTAGTTCGAGACCTCGGCCGCGGGGGGCATCATCGCGTCCAGCGCCTGCCTGGCCTCGCTCTCCTGCTTCCTTATCGACTTCTCAGTCCTGGTGACGACCCTTTTCTTGAGGCTGTTCACGATCTCAGAGATGACGTAGCTGTTCTTGTGCAGGAACGCCGGGTTCCGGGTGTAGAGCGCTATCCTCGGCCCCTCGTACTCGATCCTGGTGATCTGAGCTTCCGCTGGGAT
>JASHUK010000047.1 GCA_030040055.1 Nitrososphaerales archaeon
GGCGAGGGCCGTCCTGCCGACCGGAGCCCCCCTGGCTACCCTCCTCGTCACCCAGAACGCGGCCACGGCGGCCGGGAAGGTCGAGAACGAGACGAGGTCGTAGGTGAACTCCCAGAGGCCGAAGGACGCAGGCGTGAGTGACCTGGTCACCATCACCAGGAAGAGGAGCCCGGTGAAGACGCTGAAGAGCCGGCCCCCGAAGACCACCAGCCCGGTCTTCCGGAGCGATATCTTCTCTGCCAATCGCGGCTGCGGCGCGGGCTGCGGTTATAACGGTGTAACGGGTCGGCGGCGTAAGAGGGCTTCGGGCGAAGCGACGGGCCTCAGTTCTTGGGCTCGTTTCATGGTGGTAACAACGTTAAAATAACCAAAAGGGCCTAATGGAAGGACGGAATGTCGGTCCCCGGCATTGCGCCAAAATCGGTCAGCAACAGCGAAGTAAGGCTGAAACTTCTCGGACACCTCTCCAAAGGCGCGATGACGCCCACTGAGCTGGCGTCGCTTGAGAACAAGCATGTCAGCCACGTGAGCAGGGCGCTGGCGGAGCTAAGGGCTGACGGTCTCGTGGTCCCCCTGGCCACGGAGTCGAGATCGAAATACTATCAGGCCACCGAATACGGCATCAGGCTATACGCCATGATGCGTTCGTCCGCGAAGTAGGAGTCTCCCCCTTCTTTCTGTATCCAACCGTGGTCAAGGCGTGTTTAGGGCGTCCACCTGACGTGATATTTTCTCGGCGTCTCATGGGAATTACTAGTGGTAACAACACATAATAACCTCTTAGCGCCAAGACGATTCGAAAATATGAACAGCAAATACGTAATATTTGCTATCGCTACATTACTAGTTCTCTCAAGCACTTCAATGGCAGTTGCTACGACTGGCACATATCTGCAGAAAGGGTACATCAGTGACGGAGGCCCGCTAGTCAACACCGTTACGATAAGCGTTCTGACCACCGAGTCGGCCAACGAGCTGGCAATCACCAGCGGGCAGAGCCAGGCGGTCGAATGGACCTTCTCGTATGCGGCGTACACCTCTATCGCCGGCTCACCCGGCGTGATTCAGGGAAGCACGCCCACCTACGAGTCGGTCTACATCGCCTTCAACTATCTGAAGTTCCCAGGAAACAGCGTCAACTTCAGACGCGCGATCCTGGATCTGATCTCATACTCATACGTCCAGGCCACGATCCTCAGCGGAGTCGAAGGGACCGCGACAGCAGACATGCTGCCGTGCTCTTTGGACGCTGGAGCGTGCCCGAACGTAGGAACCGGAACCGCTGCCTACTACCAGACCAGCACTGGCAACCTCACGGCTGCCGCGGCTGAGCTCTGCGAAGTCAACGGAGGGCACTCGCTCGAAGCGAAGATCGGGGGGATCATGTATAGCGGCGCAAGCTGCATCACCCAGGTCGCGACGAGCGGATACACTAGCATCCAAGGTTGGTACTGCCAGGCCGCCAACGGCACGGCATGCGCCAGCACTGGTGCTGTGTTCGCCCCAGTCCTCATCGGGAGGCTGACCCTGTACAGGAACGACCTTGCAGGGTATCTGGTGACACAGGCAGGTTCCATCGGACTGACCATCTCCAACACCAACGTCAACGGTGAAGGCGCAGTAGCTGACTGTTACGATCCCAACGGTGAAGAAGTCGTCACCCCAGGAGTCTATCAGAACACAGGCTACAACAGCGCCCCGACCACCAACTCCTCGTTGATTGCGGCTGACACGTGTGACATGTACACGGTCGGCAGCGTCGGCTCGGTAGCCTTCGTAGGGTTCACCGACGCGGTGAACTCGCAATTCGCGGGAACCACTGAGAACACCGGCAACTACTACAGCTCCACTTCGTTTAGTGGTGCTGCAGACAGCCAGTGTCCAGTTGCAACTTGCCCATCATACACCGAAACCACCACAAACAACCTCGACTACCTCTCGAACGAGATCCTTTACGCGACTTCGCTAGGTGCTGCTAACACAGCGGCGAAGTCGTTCGACACAGCCTTCGCACTCCAGGTGCCGCTGGTGTACGCGTACTACCTGAACGCCCTCTTCGCGGACAGCGCGAACGGGTGGACAGGGTTCGCCAACGTCACGACCATCGGGCCGAACGAGCTCGGTGGAGCGTGGTACACCATTATCAACGCGCACCAGTGCGGATCCAGCAGCTGCACGATCGGGTCAGGACCCGGTCAAGCGCCGCTGGGAGGCAACTTCAACTACACACTGGAGGCGGTGTCAGACGTCAGCGGCCTGAACCCGGCGTACAACACGCCGTGGGTATGGCAGTTCGACGTTGAGCAGCTAGTCTACGACACTGCTCTGATCACCCCTGCAGCGGAGTTCAACAAGGTCAATGACTTCATCAACTACTACACCGTCGGCAACACGACGACTCTAGAGTCGTCGTTCACGCTCGGCGGTGCAGGCAGCGAAGGCGCTGGTTGGTACTACTTCCAGGAGCCCTGCGGCACGAACATCCTGACGTGCCAGGCTCATGCCTTCGAAACACCAGGGTCTGAACAGACCGGTCACATCGCGCCAACCATGTACTCGAACGGAGAAGAGGTCACCTTCACATTGAAGAGTGGCATCTACTTCAGCGACGGTATACAGGTTACCGCGAAGGACTGGGTGTTCTCACTAGACTTCCTCAACGTGGCCGAGTCGCCCAACTACCCAGACAGCGCTTCGCCGTACAGCGGCGAGATGGCTGGGCCATTGGGTCTGATCGCGGCTCACTACTCCGGACAGACGGTTACCTTCTACATTGGTAGCCAGTCGATCTGGAGCTATGGGGACCTCGTAGTGCCGATCCTCCCAGAGCATATCTGGGCAAACTACTTCAACGCTGACCACACCTCGACCTTCGCCTTCGGCGCAGTCGATGTGAGCCTCCCGTACGCGTTCGGTGCGAATGCGTACTCGACGGCTGGCAAGCCTCACCCAAGCTCTTCCTCGTGGGTCCAGTACCTGAACAACCTCATGATCGGCTCCGGCGCGTTCATCCTGAACAGCTGGTCTGACCTTGCAGGGACAGGTAACCTCACCAGGAACGACTTCTACTTCAACACCAACTCCACAGCATTGGCGGCCTTCAGCTCGGTAGCTGCACTGGGCACGTACACTTGGACTGGCAACCTGACCATACCCATCTACAACCCGACGAGCTCACCTATCGTCTGCGCGAACGGCAACATTGCCGCCTTCGCAACAGGCGAGTGCCAGGTTGAGCACACCACGGGCGTAGGATGGGCGGCGGTCGGCGCCGGCAAACTCAAGGTGTACAACTCAGTCGGCACCTTGGTGAGGAACCTACCAATCACAGCCAACCACATAGCTGCAACCTACTCTGGATCAGTCCCGACGGGTCTCGCGACCCTGACGGGCCACTCGTGTCCGCACGCCTCTGCGACCTGCTACACGCTCCCTGCGGGAGTGTACAAGCTGGTCCTGCAGACGACGTACGCGTTCCACGGACAGACCAGGACCTGGTATCAGGTCTACGGCCTGACCGTTTCATAGACACCAGGAGATACATATTAGACCGAATGAGCAGTGGAGTCGGAAACGACTCGACTGCTCCTCCCCGTTTTAAGCGAAACCAAGCGTGAGCTAAGCACTCTCTGAGGCTTCGAGGACACCACCGTTATAGGCAGGGGCGCCGCGCGCTCGGACTTCATGCGGACCCTGGCCGCCGTGCACGCCGCGAGACTCGCCGATGTCGCGGAGCAGAGTCTGAAGACTTTGGGCTACTCCTACATCACGAACAAGGCGTCAACCTTGGTGGAATACGAGGTCAGGTCTCCTTGCCACTTCTTGGTCACCATAGAAGATCTGACAAGGCGGCAGTGGGGCTATCCGTTCAGGAGCGGGGTCAAGGTCGAGTCTGCAATAGAAGTGAAGCCCTTGGTGGGAGCGCCTGAGAGCGTAGATGTCTCCAGGAAGTATGCGGCCGACTTCATCGCGCTCCTGCGCAAGTCTTTCCCAAAAGAAGGGGATGGTGGAAGACTTCGCTCGCACTCGGACCGCGGGTGGGAGAGCCTCGCGGAGTTCGGGTCCGGCACCTAGGGACCCGAGGGACGTGCGCCGCTCTATCTGCGGGTCGTAAGTTCCAGCGACTTGCGGAGGACGGTCTCTCCTCCCTCTTCGGCCTCTTCGGTGATCCTGTAGATTCTCCCGCCGTACGCCTTCTCCATAGTCGAGAGAATCGCGAAGTACAGGATCTGAGAAAGCGGGAAGCCCGCCATCACGCCGAAGAGCACTACGAAGTAGAGCTCCGGGGGTAGCAGGTAGACTATGCCGAAGAGGCCGATTATCATGGCCCCTGCGCCGAAGGTGATGAGCATCCCC
>JASHUK010000048.1 GCA_030040055.1 Nitrososphaerales archaeon
GAAAACCGCTAATAGCTGTCCGGCCCACTCTCTCAGCGCATTGAAGAACCTGGAGGTGGCCGAGCTCCTCGACAGGCTCGGAGACCTGGTCGAAGCCGCGGGCGAAGATCGCTTCAAGGTGATAGCGTACCATCGGGCCGCCACCAGCATCAGGAACCTGAGGGAGGACATCTGGCAGATGCGGGCCGATGGGAGGCTAGAGGAGATCAAGTACGTCGGGTCAGGCATCGCTAAGAAAATCGACGAGTACCTGGACACGGGGAAGCTCCGGCTCCTTGAGAGCTTGGAGGCGAAAATACCGCCGGGGGTCCCCGCCCTGGTCAAGGTTCAGGGGGTCGGCCCTCGCACGGCCTTCAAGCTCACCCACGACTTCGGAATCAACAGCGTCGAAGACCTGAAGGCGGCTCTGCTGAGCGGAAGACTGGACTCGGAGTTCGGCCCGACCGTCAGGGAGTCGTTCCTGACGGGAATCGAGAGGCTCTCGAGCTTCGAGAAACGGATGCTGATCCCGGAGGCGGAAGCGGTCTTCCAGACGATGGCAGCCTACTTCGGTGCGCTCGGAATCGTCGTCGCAATGGCAGGGAGCCTAAGGCGTGGAAAGGAGACGGTAGGCGACATCGACCTGATCTCGACGGATGAGAGGGCAGTCGGGGCGGCTGCGAACTGCCCCGGGGTCACCCAGGTCCTGGAGAGCGGGCCGAGAAGGGCGAGCCTGAAGCTCGGGAGCGGCGTGCAGGTCGACGTCCGACTGTTCCACCAGAACGAGCTGGGCGCGGCTCTCGTCTACTTCACCGGCTCCAAAGACCACAACATCGCCCTCCGGAACATTGCCATCGACAAGGGCTGGAAGCTCAACGAATACGGGCTCTTCGACGCCGCCGGAAAGTCGCTCGCAGGCGCTACCGAGGCGGGCATCTACGAGAAGCTGGACCTCGCCTACATCCCGCCGGAGCTCAGAGAGAACAGGGGGGAGATCGAGGCGGCCAAGGATGGCAGTCTTCCCAACCTCATCAGAATGGACGACATCAAGGGCGACCTCCAGATGCACACGACGTGGAGCGACGGGAGCGTGGAGGTCAGAGACATGGCGGTCGCCGCAAAGGAACGGGGATACGAGTACATCGCCATCACCGACCACTCGGTATCGGTCAGAGTGGCGAACGGGCTGACTGAGGAGAGGTTCAGGAGGGAATGGGAGGAGATTGACGCGGTCAACGAGGAACTGAAGCCCTTCAGGATCCTGAAGGGAGTGGAGGTAGAGATCAAGTCTGACGGGGACCTGGACTTCGAGCGGAAGTTTCTGGATGAGTTCGATATCGTGGGGGCGTCCCTCCACCAGAGCTTCAAGCAGAACGCGGAGAAACTTACGCAACGGGCAGTGAGAGCTCTGTCACACCCCTCGGTGGACTTCATGTGTCACCCCACGAACCGGCACATTGGGAGAAGGGAAGGGAACCCACTGGACCTGAAGAAGGTGATTTCCGTCGCCAAAGACAACGGTAAGTTCCTTGAGATTGATGGGGAGCCTGAGAGGCTCGACCTGGACGACGTCTGGGCCAGGAGGGCATGGGAGGAGGGGGTGATGCTAACGATAGACTCCGACGCGCACTCGGCTGGGCAACTGGATGGTGTCAGCTACGGAGTGACTGTCGCTCGGAGAGCATGGGTTGAGTCCAAGAACGTCGCCAACACCCGGAACCTTCGCGGGCTTCTGAACTCGGTTGCGTGAAGTCGCTCCAATGTTAATAACTGAAGTCCGGTCTGCCGGAGAACGCGGGGGTTGTGGAGCCTGGTCAAACACGTGGGACTTAAGCGCTGTCGCGCAGAAATCCCATCCCCCAGGGGTTCGTGGGTTCGAATCCCACCCCCCGCATTCGCGCGTGGAGCGTTGAACCTTAGCCCTGACTGCCCGTAGCGATTCGTGTCGAGGCCTTCCCTCCCTCTGTCTGGAGGCCCAAGCGCGGGTGAACACGTCTCTCCGAGGTAGGCCCTTCACCAACAGGTAGGCCCAGTTGTGCAGCTACAAGACGCCGTGGGACACCGGTGTTAAATACGCAAGGACCAACGAATGGAGGTGTTGCAGCCGTCAAGTCGGCTCGGCAAGACGGCTCCGGCGCTCGTGGTGTTAATGCTCCTCTCCTGTGCCTTCGCCTTAGTCCTGAGCTCTGCGCCTAAGACGAGCGCGCAGGGCGGAAGCTATGTGACAGGCATTGGTCCGTGGGTGGAAACAACCGACTATGGGGCGTCCTCCGGCTCCTCAGGGTCAGGGGGAGTCCCCATAGACTTCAATTCCTGCGTCGCCTATCAAAGCGACATCTATTGCGTCGGAGGCGAAGACTTCAACACCGGCAACCCCATCAACAGCGTCTACTACGCGCAGTTCTCGCCTTCAGGCTCGCTTGGCGCCTGGGCGAACACGACCTCGGCACCAACTGGCCTGGACGGACCGTGCGTCCAGTATGACGCCTACATCTACTGTCTTGGCGGTCAGGATGTCTACTACGCCCAGCTCTCCTCATCCGGGGTGGGCACGTGGACGGAGACCACGGGCTACGGAGCCTCGTCCGGGACCGCGAGAAGTACCTACACGCCCTCGACCTGCGTGACCGATGGCGGATACGTTTACTGCCTGGGCAGCGGGACATCCCAGGTCTTCTACGCGCGGCTCTCTCCGAGCGGCGTGGGGCCCTGGACTGAGACGACCGACTACGGAGCTACATCAGGAGACTCGGGGTCAGGCGGTGTCGACGTAGGGAGTGCCCCGTCTTGCGTGGACAATGCAGGGTACATCTATTGCGTCGGTGGGTACACCACTCATCCGGTCAGCGACGTGTTCTACGCCCCGTTGAACTCGTCCGGTGTTGGAGCCTGGACCGAGACTACCGACTACGGTGCGTCGTCGGGCGCGTCGGGCAGCGGGGGCGTCCCCATCTACGCGACCTCATGCATTGACTACTCCTCGAGCATCATCTGTGTCGGTGGGGCCTTGACCAACAACACGAGCGTCAGCCGCGTCTACTATGCGCCTGTCGATCGGCTCGGGGCCTGGGGGCTGGCCACACCCTACCTGTTCGCCAGCTACTTCATCTCCTGCGTCACCATCCATGGGTTCGTCATCTGCGCTGGCGGCGGGAGTAGCAAGGTGGGCGTAGGCGCAATCCAGCCGACCTCCTCTTCCTCTACGTCCAGAAGCACGAGCACGATGTCCTCCTTGACGTCTGGGGCTGGAGTGGGCGACATCCTAGTCGGAGTGGCCGTCCTCTTGGCACTGCTCGGGGCGGGCCTCGGCTTCTTCCTCTACACCAGGAGCAAGAGCGGAGGGGTCCCCCAGACGACCGAGACGCCACCTCCCCCTCCCCCGCCTCCTCAGAGTCCTCCGCAAGGGCCGCAGCCTCAGGACTATGCGCCCCCCGATGTCGAGGCCGCTTGCTGCGGGCCAGACATCACTGACAACGTGCTCGGCGCCATGATAGCCATGATGAACTCCTTCTTCGCCTGGGAATACGGAGAGCAGGGCAAGGAGCTGGCATACCTGAAGCGCCTGCCCCTAGGGCCGAATGACCCTGATCCCAACTTCAACAACGCGTGGGACATCAGCGAACTGGCGCCCTCCGAGGACCGAGGACAGCAACTGGGGGCAGGATACAAGCAGACCTTGAAGCGCTACCAGGGACGGTGTATGAAGCCCGACCCGCCGTGCTACCCTTCGGTGGCCTTCCTCGGCCAGTGCCACAACCCTCAGGTCGTGAATTACGTCCAGTGGGGCGTCCTCGCGGGGCTGAATGAAGGGTACAGACGTCAGCCGAAGGCATTCGGGATAGGGCCGGAGCCTGGCTCCACGGCTGCGGATGCAGCCGGGGGAGAGGAGTGGCCTGCAGACTACGCGGGGTCCAACCTTAGCACCTACCACTACCTCAGAAGCGGAACCGGGGCACCTGGGGTGACCGACCCCAACTACCAGGATCAGGTCGCCATGTCATCGGTCGGATACCGTCTCGCCCAAGACTACATGTTAAGGATGAAAGCGGGGAAACTCCCATATGCGTTGGGCCAGGTGAACCTACCCGCCCTAACGGCAATCCTCCAGTCGCTGCAGAACCCAGGGAGGCCGACGGCGAAGTGTACACCCGGTTGCAAGGGCTGCGGAAAGTACCAGTCAGCCGGACCGCAAAATATGACGTTCAACTATGTCTTCGGCGACCAGGTGGGCGAGTACGTGCCCCTCAGCAAGCTCTGACGGGATTTTCGTGCGTCAGTCGGGCGACGTTCAAACCGTGCAGGTCTCGCGAGACGAGACTGGACTGGGCGCTCGAGTGTCTCCTTGAGTAGCGAATCGCTATGGTCAGACAGTTCCATCCAACGGCCCGATCCTGGGGCCAGCTAGGCCTCAAGGCCGGCCTTGCTCATGAGAGTGCCCCACCTTGGGTCGCTCGGGAAGTCCTTCGAAGCAGGATAGACCGTCACTAGGTATCGTAGCAACCCGTAGTCCGCCAAGTCATTTTCCTCAATAACGCTCGCCATCAAGGGGAAGAACCTCTCAGCGTTGCCCGTCCCGGCGTAGGCGCACGAGAGGATGAACCGTTTGAAAGTCCGGCTCTCGGGACTGTCTTCGGGAAGGGTCTCCAAATCTCTGACGTACCCAAGCGCTCTTTCCTTATCTCCCGACAGCCAGTACGCCGAAGCCAGGTCGGCGTCGTATCCTTTCACCTCCCCTCCTTCAGCCACTCCCTTCGTCCTGCTCCTCTCCCAGTACTCGATCGCCCTCTGGTAGTTCCCCAGGTACTGCTCGTAGTGCCCGAGCTTGTCGAGGACCGAGGTGTCGTCAGGGTCGATCTTGTAGGACCTCTGAAGGCAGTCTTTCGTCTCGTCCATCCTGCCCAGGATCATCAGCAGGGAGGCCTTGCTTTCGAGGACTCTCGTGCTCTCGGGGTTCAACCGCTCTGCCGACTCGATGGCGCTGAGCGACTCTTGCATCTTGCCCATGTCGCGCAGGCACTCCGAATAGCTCGCCGTGATGACCGGCGACAGCGGGTCGAGTTCGGCCGCCTTCTTGATCTGCTTGAGGGCTTCGTCCCACCTGTGCATGGATCGAAGCAGGAGGGAATACCACTGGCGGGCCGTGGCGTAGCTCGGCTTCTCTTCTATCGCCCTCTTGAACTCCTCCTCCGACTCGGAGAACTCGTGCCGCTCCGTCAGGATGAACCCCATGGTCGTGTGCGCCTCGGCCAGCTGGGGGTCCAGTTCCAGGGCCTTCCTCGCCAAGGCCTTCGCCCTTGAGAGGTTGGCCTCCACGTCTATCCTGAAGTTGCCGAGGAGCAGGAGGCAGCAGTCGGCTTCCCCGGCGTACCCCAACGAGAATCCGGGGTCCTCCCTGACCGCCTGCTGGAAGTACTCTCTCGCCTTCTTGATGTTGTCCAGGGTCCGGGTCGTCCAGAGCTGCCTCCCCCTCAGATACAGCGTGTACGCGACCGTGTTCTCTGTGGGCTTCCTTTCTATCCTCTCCTTCTCTGGCGAGAGGATCTTTACCCTGAGCGCCTCAGCCACCTGCCGCGCGACATCGCTCTGGACCTCGAAGACGTCGTCCAGATCCCTGTCGTAGTTCTGTGCCCAAAGGTGCCTGTCCCCGGCCACCTCGATCAGCTGAGCCGTCACCCTTATCCTGTTGCCCGCCTTCCGGAAGCTCCCCTCCAGGATGGAGCCGACCTTGAGCTCCTTCCCGATCTCCGCGACCTTCTTCGGCGTCCCCTTGTAGCTCATCACAGACGTCCGCGAGATGACGTTAAGGCCGCTGAGCCCCGAGACTGTTGAGATGATCTCCTCCGTCATCCCGTCCGCGAAGAAGGCGTCATTCGGGTCGAGGCTGAAGCTGGTGAACGGCAGGACGGCGATCCTGTTCGCAGGGAACTCGGACTCCGACTCCTCGGTGGCCGAGCCTTCCCAAGGGAAGACGACCCGGTAGACCTCGATCGGCTCCGCGACGTTCTTGAGCCCCTTCTTTCCCAGGCTCGCCAGCGGGAACTCGAACTTGTTCTTGATCTGGTCGTAAACCTGTTGGGAGACGCAGATCCCCCCGGCGGGAGCTAGGGGTTCGATCCGCGAAGCGACGTTCACAGCATCGCCGTATACGTCGTTCTGGGCATGGACCACGTCCCCCAGATGTATCCCAACCCTGATCTGGACCTGCTTCTCCGGGACACGCCCCGAGTTCATCTCGTGCATCGACATCTGGATGTCGAACGCCGACCAGGCGGCCTCTAGGGCACTCGAGAACTCCACTAGGAAGGCGTCTCCGACGGTCTTGACTTCCCTGCCGCCGTGCTTCGAGAAGAAAGGCCTGGCAAGGGCCCTGTGTTCTTCCAGCAGCTCCAGCGCGAGGGACTCGTTCTTCTGTGAGAGTGCCGTGTAGCCGACGACGTCCGTGAACATTATGGCCGCCAGGCGCCTCTCATCGTGCGACAATTGTGCTGACTGGAATCAAGAGAGGGGGCAATTAATCGTTTACCCGTGATGCCCTTCCGTTTTGCGGCGCCAGTTGCCCCCTTCAGCCGACGCCGAAGGGGCTGCACGTCGACCTCTTCGGTTAGCGGCTTCTCACCGTGCCTTGCGGTGTCGCGACACGGGAGGATTCATGGGGCATCGGCCGACCAGCAAGCGGTTTTCCATAGACTCGGTGGATATCTGCCGGTTCAAGGACGGCAAGATAGTCGAACATTGGGGAGTCGCAGACACGTTCAGCCTGATGAGCCAGTTGGGTCTGACTCAGGGGTCTTGACCGGCGGTCTAGAGGGGTCGCAGCGAGCCGTTTATCTTCGTGCCCGAGAGCGGCGTCGCAGTCTTCGCTGGAATGGACATTCGGTGGTGACGCGACTATCCAGATCTCGCAGGAAAGGGCGACTGCGTTCAGACTGACAAGGCAGGGCCTCGCCAGAAGTTCGCGACCGGTCGCTCCGGCGCTGGCCGCAGCGGCCATGGTAGGGGCACAGGCCCAGGTATTCTCCGCCGCCGAGACTTCGATCTGGGCGCACGGAGGAGGCGGACGGATGAAGGATGTCGACGGCGCTGTTTGGGACAAGCGAGAACTCGTGAGAGCCTGGTGCATGAGACGGACCATGTTCCTCGTGCCTTCAGCAGACCTCGCGATGTTCGTCAGAGGCTCCGCGCAGCGAGCCAAGTACGCCCTCGAGTCGGAATACTCGGAGAGCGGTTCGAGTCGACCGCTCGACAGGCTGCTGGACGACGTGCTCGAAGTGCTGCGCCTCCCCCGCACGAGGACGCAGATTGCGGAGGAGCTCAGGGGATCGACAAGATACAGAGTGCGCATGAAGGCCGGGGGAGGATGGGGGAGCCGCAGAGCCGTCCCGTGGGTGGGACGAGGAAGCCTGTCCCTCCCCGTTGGTTACCTTCTTCACCTGTTGGGGGCGCGCGAGGTCATCTGCTCCGGCCCGAACAGCGGGACGGAGTCCACCTACGTCAGGGCCGACAGATGGGTCCCCCGTTGGAAGGACATAACGCAGGAGGAGGCTGAAGACGAGCTGCTTACGCGGTATCTGGCGGCGTTCGGACCGGCGACCCTCGCCGACTACGCGCTGTGGATGGGTGTCTACCAAAGGGAGGCGAAGGTCGTCTGGGCGCGCAACGCGAGAAGCATCTCGGAAGTGGAGGTCGAAGGAAAGATGAAATCGGTGCTCGATTCCGACCTTTCCGAGTTGGAGAAGGTGGAGGTCTACAGGCCCCTGGTCCGCTTGCTTCCCTACTTCGACTCCTTCCTCTTAGGGCACAGGTCCCACCGAGACGTGGTTGGCGAAGCGAACCACGGTGCGGTATACCGCGGTCAGGGGTGGGTGTCCCCAGTTGTCCTGGTGGACGGGAGAGCGGCGGGTGTGTGGTCGCAGGCCCGGGCCAAGGATGGGCTAAGGGTCAGCGTCTCGCCGTTCTCAAAACTGTCTTCGGCCGTGATGTCCCGCGTGCGCGAAGAGGCGTCCGGCCTCGGGTTGTTCCTCCAGTCCCCGAGCGTGAAGTTTGCGGTCCTGTAGGGAAGGCGAAGTGAGCTGTGGCTTACCCGAACCCGCGGGAGCCCAGCTAGGCGGGAGACCGCCGGTCGACGACCGGGGCGAGACGTCTGGCGCCTATGTAGAGTGCAATGACGGCGGTGGTCACAGCCACGACAGCCCCGAACTGCAGCGGGAACTCGGGGATCCCCTTCGAAGCCGAAGTCGAAGAGGACTGCGTGGACGTCGCGCCCGTCGAAACACTCGTTCCGGTCGTCGATGAGGAAGACGGGCCTGCGGAGATTATCGACACGGTCCCAGAGTCCTGGTTCGCGACGAAGACTTCGTTCTGGGCGGAGTCGAAGTCCCCTCTGTCGGGCCAGGTCCCGACGCCCACCGTCGCAGTGACGGTGTTGGTCTTGTCAGATATGACCGAAACCGTCGTCGTGCCGTAGTTCATTACGTATACCTCTCCGGTGGTAGGGACGTAGACCGCGTCGTATGGAGTGTTCCCCACTCCGACGGTCGCGACCACCGAGTCAGAGGCGTCTGATATGACAGAGACCGTGTTAGACTCTGAGTTCGAGACGAAGACCTCGCCCGTTCCTGAGTCATAGGCCATCCCGAGCGGGGCCTCGCCGACTGTTATGTTTGCGATGATGGTGTCCGACGAGTCAGAGACCACCGAGACGGTCGCGTTCCCTTCGTTGGCGACGAACACTTCCCCTTTCGCCTGGTCGTACACTATGCCCCGCGGGAGGCCCCCTACGCCTATCGTGGCGACTACGGCGTTGCTCTGATCGGAGATTACTGAGACTGTGTTGTCGTCAGCGTTGGTCACGAAGATCTCCCCCTTGCCCGAGTCGTAAGCCAGCGTGTTCGGGCTGTTGCCTACAGTCACTGTGTCGACGACCTTGTTTGTGGTGTCAGAAATCACGGACACGGTGTCCCCTCCGGTGTTGGCCACGTACACGTCCCCATTCGCCGGGTCGTAGGTGATTCCCTTCGGCTCGCTCCCGACGTTTACTGAAGCCACCACAGAATTGCTCGAGGCGGATATCACTGTCACAGCGGCAGAGTCCACCTGGGTCACGAACACCTCCCCCTTTCCAGAGTCGTAGGCGACCCCTGTGGGTCCCCCGCTGACCCCCAGCGTCTTCACCACGGTCTGCCCGCGTGCAGCCGGAACGGACACAAGGGCGAGGGCCAGAAAGGTCAATACAAGCGCTACTCCGAGGTTCGTGCGATGGGAGAGAAGCAAATCCTGCTTAGAGCGGCCTCTTCCGACCACCCCTAATAAACCATGTATGGCGGACGCCGTGCTCTACGTTTCAGGCGTCGTCGGTAGACTTATCTTCGCAGCCAACCGCGCCGGTAGCAGATGAGACAGGAGACGTGGGGCTCCCGGAAGGGTGTGGGCCCGTCAGGACAGCAGTGCCAGAATGATTGAGACCGAGGGGCTGACCAGGCGGTTCGGAAACATCACGGCCGTTGACGAGCTCAGCCTCCGTGTAGGAAGAGGGGAGGTTTTCGGATTTTTGGGGCCTAACGGGGCGGGGAAGACGACGACCGTCCGCATGCTCTGCTGCCTGATTTCGTCGTCGGGGGGACGGGCAAGAATCGGCGACTACGAGATCGACGCCCCTAAGGACAGGCAAGAAATCAGGAGGACAGTTGGACTCCTGACGGAGAATGTGGGGCTGTATGAGGAGCTGAGCGCCTACGATAACCTCGACTTCTATGGGAGGCTGTACAGGCTTACAGAGGCGCAGAGAAAGGAGAGAATCGAGTACTTCCTGAGGATGCTCGAGCTTTGGGAGAAGAAGGATCTGTCGGTCGTGACATTCTCCAAGGGGATGAAGCAGAAGCTCGCGATAGCGCGGGCACTCATCCACGACCCTCAGGTGCTGTTCCTCGATGAGCCGACCGCTAACCTGGACCCGGAAGCGTCGAAGACCGTCAGGGACTTCATACTTGAGCTGAAGAAGGAGAACCGGACCATCTTCCTGAACACGCACATGCTGGACGAGGCGGAAAGGGTGTGTGACAGGGTAGGAATCCTGAAGACGAAGCTGATAGCGGTGGGCACCCCGGACGAGTTCAGGCGGACGCTGTCTGAGAGGAAGATAGAAATCCAGCTCGAGTCAGTCAACGACGCCGTCTTGGCCGCGGTGAAACGCGTCGGTCCGAAGAGCGTCGAGTCGAGCGGCAACAAGCTCCTGGTCGGCGTCGGCGACCCCGAGCGGGAGAACCCGGGGATAATTGAAGCCATCAGCGAGGCAGGAGGGAGAATCCAGTTCGTCACAGAAGTCGGCTCAACGCTCGAGGACCTGTACCTGAAGCTGGTTAAGGGATAGAAGATGAACCTGAGAAATGTCTGGACCGTCGCCTGGAAGGATCTGAAGATCTTCACCAAGCGAAAGAGCGTCATCTACTCCACAGTGCTCTTCCCACTCTTCGTGGGGGTGGGCCTCCCTCTCGTCCTGCATTACGCGGGTAAGCAGGGCGGGGGCATTCCCGCGGCTCAACTGCCCGGACTGCTGAACTCATTCGCATTCTTCTTCGTCGTCGGAGCCGCGACGCTTCCCACCGGGATTGCTTCCTACAGCCTCGTAGGAGAGAAAGTTCAGAAGAGCATGGAGCCTCTTCTTGCGACCCCCGTGAGCGACGGAGAGATTCTCCTGGGGAAGATAGTCTCTGCCCTGCTCCCGCCTCTCGGGGCGATATATTGCGGTTCTGTCGTCTTCATGGCCCTGATGGACGACTTCTTCTATCGCACGTTGGGCTACTATTACTTCCCGAACTGGAGCATTGCCCTCATCCTCCTCGTGGTCGTGCCACTCGCTTCGCTCCTCTGCGTTGAACTCGATGTCATCCTCTCGTCCAAGATGAACGATGTAAGGGCGGTGCAGCAGGCGGGCACCGTGATCGTGATTCCGTTCGCGGGAATCTACGTCGCGTCGGAGATAGGGGTCTTCGCGCTGAACACAGCGAACCTCCTCATCATCTCCGGCGTGATGTTTCTCGCGGAGCTGGTCCTCTTCTACCTGACCAGGGCTACCTTCGACAGGGAAGAGATACTCACTAACTGGAAGTAGGGCCGGAGGACTGCTGGCCCTCTCCTTGGACGCCGACGGTTCTAGACTCGACCCGCGTTGCCATCACGTCGAAAGTCGACCACTCGTGGCATAGCGGGCACCTTACCAGCCTGCTCTTGCCGAGACGGACGGCGCTGAACGCGGCACCAGGGATCCACTTGTAGTCGAACGACCTCTGGCACTTGGGACACGTCAGTCTCGACGTGTAGTGGTGGCCGCCCCGCAGGAGTGCTAGGTACGCCACGAAGACGACCGCTAGGGTCGCGACTGTTACCGCGAAGGGTACCAGGAAGACGTCCAATGCTGGTCAGACCTTCAGGTACTTTTCCCCGGTCGCGAACTCCTCCAATAGCTCGTAGCACCGGAGGGCGTCCTTCTGTTCGATCACCACGATCGCGTGCGGGCTGCACGTGATGTATTCGATGAGGTTTATTCCGTTTCTTGCGAGATGGGTGCTGATGGTCGCGACCACCCCCGGGGTGTTGAGCACCGACTCCGCGAGCGAAATGACGATCTCCGCCGCGTCGAGTGTCACCTTGAGTATCAGCTTCTTGGGGACCAGCTTCGTGAACTTCGAGAGGTTCTTGGAGTCGGTGACCACTTTGACGGTCTCGATCCCCGAGACTATGTTGAGGGTCTCTCCTCTTGAGTAGTCGACCTCGGCAGCGAACTTTGCGAGCAGCGGAGGGATTTCGGGGACGTTCGTCAACGCTATGACCACTATCCTGTCCTTCAGGGTAAGCTTCTGGACGAGGTCTCCCATGGAGTCCTGCCGCCTCTGAGGCGCGGGGGTGTACTTCCTCACGAGGGTCGGCTCGGTCTTCAGGCGCCTCAGGTCGGGCTTCTCCCTCGCCTCCCAGGGGAGCGAGACCCTGTACACGTCTATCGGGAAGGCGACGTTCCTCAGGTTGTGCGACTCGAGCTTGATCAGCCCGTAGGGGAGCTTATTCCTGACCTGGTCGTACACCTGCTCCGAGATACAAATCTCGCCGCCATCGGCCAGCGGGACGATTCGCGACGCGATGTTGACCGCGTCCCCGTAGACGTCTCCGTCCTGGTGGATGACGTCGCCCACGTGGATTCCCACCCGCACCAGGATCTTTCTCGTGACCCTCTTGTTGTACTCGTAGTGCGCCTTCTGGAGGCTCACGGCGCAGTCCGTTGCGTCGAGCGCGCTGTCGAACTCGATCAGAAAGGCGTCCCCCATGGTCTTTACTTCTCTGCCGCCGTACTTCGAGAACACGGGCCTCGAAATCTCCCGGTGCTTCTTCAGCAGCCTGAGCGACAGCTGTTCGTCCCGCTGGCTCAGAGCGGTGTAGCCGACTATGTCGGTGAACATGATCGCGGCGAGCCGGCGAGAGGAGCGTGGCAAGGGGGCTTCGGTTTTCGGCCGTCAGGGTTCGGTTAAAACAGTTTGCGGGAGGTTCTTCACTTCGGGGTAGGGTCTCCCGAACCCATCAGATGGCCGCTGAAGGCCACCGCCCAGAAGAGCGTCGGATAGACGATGAGCCTCTCCGCCCCGCCCACGCCGATTCCCAGGGCGTTGCCGAGGGTCATCCCTGAGTCTGAGGAGTACAGCACCATCGTAACGAGTGTGACTGCCCCCATGAACATCGAGAAATACGAGAGCGGAGCCTTCTGCCACTTCGCGGCCAGAATGGCGGTCAGGCCTATGAAGAGGAAGGTGAGAGTCGAGAAGATGATGTGCAGGGAGTAAGGGCTCCCCTCGTTGAACACGCCGACCCCGACGCAGCTCAGCCCGGCAAGGACCACCACAGATGTCCTGAGTTTCGACCCGTAGGCCCGTTGCAGGAAGTAGCCTGCGGCAACCACGAACAGGCCCATCACCACGATGGACGGGTTGAAGATCCTCGCGGAAGCGGGGAAGACGTAGCCCAAGTCGCTGATGTAGTTAGACGCGACGCTGTAGCTGGGGCTCACGGCCTCAGCCATGATCACCATTATCCCGAACTGCACGACTCCGACGAACAGCAGGGCCCCGGCCTTGGC
>JASHUK010000049.1 GCA_030040055.1 Nitrososphaerales archaeon
TTCACCTCGGCCCGCAAGGAGTCCCGGCTCCTCTTCATCGTGGCCCTGTCAGGCGAAGCGAGGTTGGGCAGATACGGCATGTGGGCCACCACCTTGGCTATGCCCGAACCCGGCCTCTTCTGCCTGAAGGCGGCCACCGCGTCCTTGTCGAGCGGCCTGAAGGCCCACTGGCTCGGGTTGCGCGTGAAGATCTGGAACGTCGTTGCCCCGACCTCCTTCGCCCTGTCGAACGCGAGGTCGAGCGACCCCGCTATGGAGACGTGCAGTCCTATCAGGGGGTCTTCCGGCAACAGGAAAACAGGTGGAGGGTGGGTTTATGGGCCTTGCGACCGAAACCCACGCCGCTCTCTTCGCTTACCGCTTCTTGCTCTTTGATGCCCGGGTCGTCTTGGAGGCGGGTGCCGCCCTGGTCGGGGCAGCCCTGCGCCTGTAGGTTCGTGTCGGCTTCCTCGGGACCGAGGGAGATCCGAAGCTGGTTGTGGACGGCGCGCTGTAGGTCACTGGCGCGGGGGCTGGCTGGACTGACTCGTACATTGCTGGAGCGGGGGTTGGGGCAGGGGACGGAGCAGGCTCTACCGCGGCTGGCACTTCCGCGATTGGTTCGGCACTCGCCTGCTCCGTCGTGGCAGCGTAAGAAGTTCCCGACGACGTCAAAGCAGTGAATGAACCCCTTCTTCTTGGGTGTCCGAGGTAACCCCTTGGCGCAGCGTACAGCACCGCCGCGACGCCTACGAAGGCGCCGAGCAGAATCGTCGCCATTTCAAGGGCCATAGTCACCCATGATACGGCCGGCCGGGGCACTTCAGAGCCGAAGTCTAAGATGATGCACAATCCGCTTAGACAAACTCAACAAGACGGGCCGCAGCGTCCGCAGCACGCGCAGAGGCGTCGCACTTATATCTGCTCGGGGGCAACTTGGACCAATGATGCAGGTTCAGTACGACAAGATCTGCACGGAGATATTCAAGTTCGACCGCCGCATAAGGTTCGCGGGCATCCTGGACGACGCGGGGAGGATCATGGCCGGGGGCATGAAGAAGGGCATCCCGTCGCTGGAACCCCAGAGCGAAGACCTGCGCCTTATCGCCAACATCACGATACAGCTGAGCACCGACAAGACCTGGGACTCGTACTTCGGGAAGACGCAGTACACCTACATCAAGCGCGAGAAGGTGAACATTCTGACCTTCCACATCGGGACGAAGCTGGTCCTGGTCTCCTCAGAGCCTGACTTCACGCTGCAGCAGGCTCAGGACCTGAGGAACCAGATAGTAACGAACCACGCCTCGGAGATATCATAAAGGGGGAGAGTTAGGTCTACGTTAGACCTAGCTCAGGGAATTTCGCCTGGACAAGCCCCAGTTCTTTCTGGAGGGTTCTGATCCTTTCCGCGTACTTCTTCATGTCTTCGGCGTTCTTCTGGATCTTCGCCACCTTGTACCCCCTCCAGGCTTTCTTGAGGGCTCCCCACGTCTGGCCTTTCGTGTACTGAGACATGCGTTTCGCCTGAGAATAGGCCGCGTCTCATTATTATTTAACCCTGATGCGCTTCACGTCTTATCTCGAACGGGACCCTGTTCCCCTTGTGGTCGAACACGCCGAGAGAGGACTCGTTCGCGTACGGATAGCCCATGATTATCATGATCCTTCCGCTCGAGTGCAGCAGGTCCTGGTGCGAGGGGACCGCGTACCCCGAAGGATGCGAATGGGCGACCCCTATGTAGGAGAGGTCCACGGGGATCATCCACCAGTTGAACGACGAATAGGTCCTCGAGTGGATGGCCGCCGGGGGTATCGTCACGCCGGTCACCTCCACCACGCCCTTCCTGGTCTTCCCCCGCAGGAGGAGGATCCCTTCCTGGGGGTGGGACATCCTCGAATAGGTGAGGAGGCTGTCTAGGACCGTCCCCTCGATTACGACCTTTTGCACTGGCAGCGACGGTCACCGTCAGAGAAGGCCCACGAAGTTCGCGAGGAGCCTGAGCCCTTCCGGGTTGGCGGCGGTGTAACGCTCGGGGTGGGACTGGACGCCGTAGACGGGCAGGCGCAGGTGCTTCATCCCGGCTATCTCGCTCGTCTCGCTCTCCGCAAGGAGCCCGAACCCCTGGGGGAGCGACCCGACCACTTCCTCCCTCGACTCCAGCAGCATCGAAGGCTCCGGCAGCCCGGCGAGCAGCGGGTCCTCGGCCAGCATGCTGGTCTTCACGAACTTGAGGACGTGCTGCCTGTCCCGGACTACCTCTGCGCCGTAGGCCGTCCCGACGAGCTGATGGCCGAAGCAGATGCCCAGCGTGGGGACCCCCGCCTCCACGACCGCCTCCATCTCGGCGCGGTACTTCTCCCTGGTCGTGGGCTTCGACAGCATGTCCGGGGACCCGCTCAGGACCACCCCGTCGAAGGAGCCGAACCGCGCCCTCGACGCGTCCTTCCACTCCGCCGTGGCGACGCTCGCCCCTGCCTCCTTGAGCGACCTCGCAAGCCTCTCGAACCTCTCCCTCGTCGGATAGTTGTTAACGGCGAGGACCCTCGGCATGTTCGGCCACAGACCCCCTGACTCGAT
This sequence comes from Nitrososphaerales archaeon, assembly GCA_030040055.1. Taxonomy (GTDB): domain Archaea; phylum Thermoproteota; class Nitrososphaeria; order Nitrososphaerales; family Gagatemarchaeaceae; genus UBA183. The sequence goes on from JASHUK010000049.1 coordinate 2,561, forward strand.
AAAGAACTTTCGGGAATTGCAAAATGCGGGAAAAGGGTTTAAAAGCGGAGACAAAAGCGTCGGGCAAAGGAGTTACGAAAACAAGATGTTCGCGCCTTCGGCAGGATACGACAGGGCCATAACCATCTTCTCGCCGGACGGGAGGCTCTACCAGGTCGAGTACGCTCTCGAGACGGTCAGGAGGGGGCAGATGGCGGTCGGGATCAGGACCAAGCAGGGTATCGTCCTGGCGGTCGAGGAGAAGGGAAGGAAGCTCCAGAGCGACGAGTCGGTCACCAAGATGTTCCAGATAGACGACCACGTCGGCGCGGTCGGGGCCGGGTACATCCCTGACGCGAGGATCCAGGTCGACAGCGCGCGTGTGATGGCCCAGAGCAACCGGCTGATCTACGACGAGCCAGTCGACGTAGAGGCGATAGCCAAGAGGATAGCCGACATGAACCAGCAGTACACCCAGTACGCCGGCGTGAGGCCCTTCGGCGTCTCCCTGATCATCGCGGGGGTCGACGAGAGCAGCGGGCCAGCGGTGTTCCTAGCGGACCCCACGGGGACCTACTCGGGATTCCACGCGATTGCGATCGGACAGGGGAGCGACCAGGTCAACGACTACCTTGAGAAGAACTTCGACCAGAACCTGTCGCTAGACCAGGGCGTGACGCTTGCCATCGAGTGCATCTACCTCGTCAGCGAGGACAAGTCGGGGACCAGCCACATCAAGGTGGCGGTGGTCGACTCGTCCACCAAGAGGATGAAGCGGCTGACCGAGCAGGAGATAGGCAAGTTCGCCTCGGGCGCGAAGACCCGTTCCGACAAGCCCGCGGCGAAGAGCTCCTAGGATCGATGCTTTCCGGTTGAGCGGGTTCGGGCACACCTCGGGGTACGTGAAGCCCAGGACCAAGGAGCACTCGAAGTTCACCACCGTCAGGCTCTCCGTGGGCGGGGAGCACTTCGAGATCCTGGTGAACCCCGACTCGGCGCTCAGCTTCAAGCAGGGGAAGGAGGTCGAACCGACGCAGGTGCTGGTCGTGGAGGAGGTCTATTCAGACTCGAACAAGGGGCTCAGGGTGTCCGCCGAGAAGCTGAGGAAGTACTTCCAGACAGACGACGAGAGGGCGGCGGCCCTGGAGATTCTCAGGAAGGGCGAGCTGAACCTCACCCAGGAGCAGCGCAAGAGGCTGACAGAGGAGAAGAGGAAGGCGATCATAGCGACGATAGCGAAGAACTTCGTCGACCCGAGGACCCTCATGCCCCATCCGCCGTTGAGGATCGAACAGGCCATGCAGGACGCCAGGGTCGTGGTCGACCCCTTCAAGGGGGCCGAGGAGCAGACGAAGGCGGTGGTCGACAGCCTCAGGACGATACTCCCTCTCAAGTCCGAGAGGATCAGGCTGCAGGTGAAGGTCTCGGCGCAGTACGCGGGGCAGGCGATCGGGATACTGAAGACCTTCGGGGACATCCAGAAGGAGGACTGGGGGGCCGACGGGACTCTGTCTGCAATAGTAGAAATACCCGCTGGCGGACAGCCCGGCCTGCTGGACCGCCTCGGTTCGACGACGAAGGGGGCCGCCCAGGCAATCGTGGTGAAATGAAATGCCTATGATAGAAAGGAAGCAGGTAGTCCCGGGAGACGTAATCGCCAGGGGCGACTACAGGTGGGGCGACTACGTCGAGAAGAGAGGGGACGAGTACATCGCGCTGAGGATAGGGCTCGCAGAGGTCGGCGGGGACGGGATACGGTTGAACCCCATGACCGGGTCGTACATCCCCAGGGCCGAGGACCAGGTGATAGGAAAGGTCGTCGACATCAACGGGTTCGGATGGGTGGTCGACATCAACTCCTGCTTCGAAGGCTTCCTCCCGGCGTCCTTCGTCTTCGGAAGGGAGTTCTCCCCGGCTACTCACGACCTGTCGTCGAAGTTCGCGGTGGGAGACATCATCGGGGCGAGGATCGAGTCGTTCGAGAGGTCCAGGGACCCGCAGCTCAGCATCAGGGGGAGGGGCTACGGCAAGATCCCGAAAGGCGAAATCGTTAAGATATCACCAACGAAGGTGCCCCGACTAATCGGGAGGCACGGAGCGATGATCAACATGTTGAGCGAGAGGACGGGATGCGACATCCAGGTCGGACAGAACGGGGTAGTGGTGGTCATAGGGCCGCCCGAGTCCACCCCCACCGCGCTCCGCGCGATCAAGGTGATCGACGACGAGGCGCACTCGGCGGACCTCGGAAGGAAGGTCGAGGAGCTTCTTGGAGGGACACAGACTGGCGCCTGAGCACAAGCTGATCGACGAGAACGGGAAGAGGCGCGACGGCAGAGAGTGGAACCAACTGAGGCCGATAAAGCTCGAGGTGGGGCTAGTGAAGAACGCGGACGGCTCGGCGTACATCGAGTGGGGGAAGAACAAGATAATGGCGGCTGTCTATGGTCCGAAGGAGGTCCACCCCAAGCACCAGGTGCTCCCTGACAGGGCCTTGGTGAGGGCGAGGTACCACATGGCGCCCTTCTCGGTCGACGAGAGGAAGAACCCCGCCCCGTCCAGGAGGGAGATCGAGATATCGAAGGTGATCAGGGAGGCGCTGGCGCCCGCCATAATCGTGGAAGACTACCCGAGGACGGCGATCGAGGTCTGGGTCGAGGTGCTGCAGTCTGACGGAGGGTCTCGCGTAGCCGGGATCACCGCTGCTTCACTTGCCTTGGCCGACGCCGGGATCAACATGAGGGACCTCGTCGTCGGATGCTCCTGCGGGCTGATAGACGACACCGTCGTGGCGGACCTCGACGACACGGAGGACAAGGAAGGCGACGGGGACATGCCGGTGGCCATGATGCCGAACCTGAACTGGGTGACCCTGCTGCAGGTCGACGGCATGTACTCTCGCGAGAAGTTCCAGAAGGCCTTCGAGCTGGCCCTGGAGAAGGGAAGGGAGATCTACGCGATGCAGCGCGAAGCCCTGACGAAGAAGTTCTTCGGAGGGGAGGCGATGACGGCCCAGGTGGAGGAGGAGGCGGCCTAGATGGCGATGAGGAAGAACTATGTGGTAGAGACGATACGGAAGGCCCAGCTGGTCGAGCTCCTGGCGAAGGGAAGGAGGCTTGACGGCAGGGGGCTGGACGAGCACAGGCCGATCAGGGTCCAGACGGGGGTCATCCAGAAGGCCAACGGGTCGGCGATGGTCTCCCTCGGGAACACCCAGATCCTTGCCGGGGTGAAGGTGGCGACGGGGACGCCCTTCCCGGACACCCCGGACCAGGGGCTGCTCGTGGTCAACGCCGAGATACTCCCGATGTCGTCCCCCTACGCAGAGCCCGGCCCGCCGAGCGAGGAGGCGATCGAGCTTGCGAGGGTCGTCGACAGGGGGGTACGCGAGTCGAAGATGGTCGACCTGACGAAGCTCTGCCTGGTGAAGGCGAAGACGGTCTACACGGTCTTCGTAGACGTGAACGTCATGAACGTGGACGGCAACCTCTTCGACGCGACCAGCTACGCCGTCGTGACCGCTCTGAGGACGGCGACCATGAAGAAGTATGTCGTGAAGGACGACAAGGTTGAGGCGACGGAGGAGACCGTCCCGGTCCCGGTCGAGCGGTTCCCGGTCTCGGTCACCCTGGCCAGGGTAGGCGAGAGCCTGATCGTCGACCCAGACGCGGAGGAGGAGTCCGCCATGGACATGAGGATCACGATAACCACGGACGAGGACGGCAACGTCTGCGCGAGCCAGAAAGGGGAGGCGAGCGGGATACTCCCCCAGCAGGTCCTCCAGGCCGCCGACACGTCGCTCAGGGTCGGCAGCCAGATCAGGGAAGAGCTGATGAAGGCGACCTCGTAGTGCCGAAGCCCGAGGAAGTCATCAAGGGGCTCGGGGCGAAGTACGGGGGAACCCTCAGGAAGCGGTACGCGAGGGTCTACAGGACCCAGAGGGCGGCCAGAGACTGCCCCTCGTGCTCGAGCAAGAAGCTGAGGAGGCAGGCGTCAGGAATATGGGCCTGCAGGGCGTGCGGATTCACCATGGCAGGGGGAGCTTACGACGTCGCGCCGCCTGAAGCGAGATAGACCGATCGAGTCCGTGCACCTGAAGGTCACCTTCAGCGTCGGAGCCGACGCGGCCCGGAGAATCGCCGATGCGGTCCCGTCTGCGAGAGTCTCGGGGGGAAGGTGCACAGTCAGCTTGGACGGGGAGGGACCCTCCGACGTCGCCGCCCACGCGCGGGAGATGCTCGACAAGGTCAGGAAGGCGATGGAGACCGCGAAAGACTTTAAGCAACGCGAGAGGCCGCAGGCCGCAGCTTGAGCCAACCGGACCTCCCACCGTACCTGAAGGAGCAGCTCGCCAGGTACGACCAGATACAGCAGAACCTGCAGGCGGTCATGATCCAGAAGCAGCAGGTCGAGATGGAGCTCGGCGAGACCGAGAAGGCCCTCGAGGAACTTGCGAAGGCGGCGGACGCCGAGGGGATCTACAAGTTCGCGGGGAACCTGCTGGTGAAGGCCGACAAGGCTAGCGTCGTCAAGGAGCTCAACGAGAAGAAGGAGCTCGGGAACACCAGGAAGATGGTCTTGG
>JASHUK010000050.1 GCA_030040055.1 Nitrososphaerales archaeon
CCGACGCTCCCGTTGATGGTGTCTCCCAACGAGTACTTCCGCTTGTCCGTCATCAGCCTGGCCCCGTCGACCTTCGTCTCCGGCCAAGAGTACTCCATCCTCCTGTTCTTCAGGGGCACGGGAACCGGCAGCCGTCTCACGCCCGATAAAAGCGTGATTGTGTCGGCGCGGGCACGGCGCGGCGGGGCCTGAGAGAGTCATAGGACTAGTTGCGACATTCTCAGCCTACACTAGGGGACGTCCGAGGAGCCTTCATACGGAGGATTTCGGATATTGCATGGTCACCTAAGGAAGCCGGTAGTGGCAATTTCTAAATAGCCGACCCTGCGGGGCAGGGCCAGAAGAGCGTGAACCGGGGCGACGGACAGGAATAAGGGTGCTGGAGGCTGGATTACGAATCAGCACAGCTTATATTGTGAGCGCGGCTACAAATTCGCGGGGTTTCAGAGCACGGCATGACTGCGCCAGTAGAGCCTGGGCCGGAAGACGTCAACTCGAGGACGGTCCAGCTCGTGAAACTACTGACTGAGCTCGGCCCGGACGTCCCGGAGATATCGAGGCGGCTGGGGCAGTTCAAGGAGTCGGTGAGGTATCGCTACAAGGAGAAGGTCCTGAACAGGGGCATAGCCGTGGCCGCGGCGGTCGACTACGAGAGGCTGGGGCTGAAGAGGCTCATCCTTGTCCTGGACTTCAACGAGGAGTACAAGGGGTACGCCCAGGCCATATTCACGGCCATGAACGAGCTGAGCTACCTGATCAGCTACTCGAGGGCCCTGGTGGGAGGGCAGTACGTGGTGAACGTCAGCGCCCCTGCGGATTCCTTCCAGGAGGTCAAGGACTTCTATCTCGCCCTCAAAGACAAGGGGATGTTCAGGAGCGTCGAGGCGCTCGAGTTCGACTGGGTCCGGACCGTCCCGATGAAGGCCGAGTTCTACGACTTCGACACGGGCAGGTGGGACTTCCAGCGCTGGGACCCGCCGACTGTCGACCCGGACGCCGCGGCCTACATGCCGTCGAACTCGTCGAAGTTCGACTACGTCGACCTGCTGATCATCAAGGAGCTACAGATGGACGCGAACAAGTCCCTGAAGGAGATCTCGGACAAGCTAGACATCAGCTACAAGAAGCTGGCCTGGCATCACACGACACACGTCCGCTCCAAGAAGCTGATAAGCGGCTACATAGTCAACTGGATGGGGACCGGCTACGACTACGCCATCGACAAGGCGCTTCATAGGAAGCACAGGTACTTCGCCGTCGACTTGGTGGTCAGGAACGTCAGCGAGTACGAGACGGTCTGCCTCAGACAGCAGGTCGACAGGATCCCCTTCCTCTGGGGCGAGGCCGCCGGCACCAACTACTTCGCGCAGTTCGCCTTCCCGGTCGACCTGGTCGTCGAGGGGCTCCAGTTCATAGGTAAGGTCACGGCCCCGCTGAAGGACAGGGTGAGCCTGTACACCATCGACCAGACCGACGCCACCAGGTTCACGGTCTCGTACAAGCAGTACGACTCTGGACGCAAGAAGTGGCAGTTCGACAAGCCCAGCCTGCTGGCCAAGTTCGACGAGCTGATAATGCAGATAAGGATAGGGTCGCGGTAGGCCCGAATACGGCAGCCCTGTGAAGTCTCAACCGCCGACTTGGTCGGTTTCCAAGGCACGTACGAATCCAGCCCGAAGCGAAGGCGCCGCCAGAGAGGCAGCACACGACTGGGTTCACACCCGCGTAGTAGGAGGGTGAATCAGGGAAAACAAAGAAAGGATCGCGCTAGGCGAGGCCTAGCCGATCCCGTAGCCACCGCACGCTTCGAGTGGCCCGAGCTTCAGTCCGAGTGCGGCGAAAACAATACTCGCCCCACTAAGAGCCATCATTCCGTACCGGATCTTCTCGTCAGTAGTCATGGAACTGACAGTTTCCAACGCAATTCTTTAACATTTCGCCTATGCACGACCCAGAATTAACTTGTCTAAGTAAACTCTAAGTGGCAACGAATGACAGTATAGTGGCAGCATTTTCGCCGTTGATGTGGATTGTCCAACCCCTAAATACGAATCCCCCGGATTTCGCCGCTCTCATGGCAAAAATGGCAGGGGGGGTCGAGAGGCACCCTCACATCCCGGCGCGGGCCCTCCTGGACAGGGTGGTCCTGGGAGGGAGCGACGGCGTGATAGAGTGCATGGCGATGACCGCGGCTCTCAACGGGGCCTCGATAGCCCCTGCCACGATCCTTCTGGCCGGGCTGGGCCTGGCCGTCGCGGGAGGGGTGTCGATGCTCTTCAGCAGCTACCTCTCGCGCAGGTCGGAGCTAGACTCCCTGCGCATGGACGCGGAGCGGGAGAGGATGGAGATAGAGACCGAGCCGGAGGAGGAGAAGGCGGAGCTCGAGGGGCTGCTGCGCGGCGAGGGGTACGAGCAGAAGGAGGTGGACGTCATAATGGCGAGGGTGACCAAGGACAAGGAGATGTGGCTAAGGGCCCAGCTTGACCACGAGCTGCACCTGCACATCGAAGACCTCGAAGCAGGGCAGGCCGGGAGGTCGGCGTCGGCGGGGGCGGCGTTCACGCTGTCTGCGCTCGTGGCCCTGGTCCCGTACGCCCTGGGGTGGGCGCACGCACCCGCCCTGGCCCTCTCGGTGGCGCTCTCCGCCGCGGCGCTGTTCGTCCTGGGGTCGAAGGCCTTCGCCTACCGGGCGTTCCATCCTCGGCCGGGGCTCGAGTCGGCGGCGGTGGGGGTGTTCGCGGCCCTGCTCCTGTTCGTCGCGGGGCTCCTGCTCGGCCGCCTGTAGCCCGCCGGACGATGCCGGGGCCCTGTTACCTTCAAATATGGAAATCCGGGCTTGGCGCGTGTTGGGAGCGTCTCAGGCGTTCGTGAGGAACGCGACCGGCGTGGTGAAGGAGCTCTCCGCCCTCGACGTGTTCACCTGGACGGTGATCTTCTTCCCGTGGCTGACGAGCTGGGCAGGGATCTTCTGGGTGACCCCGGACTCCTACCTGAACGTGGACTACTACGCGAGCCTCGCGGTCTGGGCGGTCATAGCGATGGTGATCGTCCTCCTGTACTGGCAGCTCACCAGCGTGATGCCCCGGTCGGGTGGAGACTACGTCTTCATCTCCAGGATAATCTCGAGCCCGGTCGGGTTCGTCGCGAGCTTCCTCTTCTTCGCGGCCATACTCATCTCTGCGGGCTCGGGGTCGTACTGGGCGTTCTCTGAGGCAGGCACCCAGCTCTCGTTCGCGGGCCAGGTACTGGCGAACAAGGGACTGGTCTCGCTCGGCAACTCGATGACTCCAG
>JASHUK010000051.1 GCA_030040055.1 Nitrososphaerales archaeon
GGTAGGATAGGGTCATCAGTTCGTCGAGCCCCATCTTCGAAGTGTCCGGTATCGAATAGCCCTTCACATCGACCCCGAGAGCCCCCACCAGAGCGATCCGGCGCAGCCCAGGCGTCGGAACGAGCCCCATCTCTGCGGCTATCCATCCTCCCATCGAGTTTCCGACCACGGTCACGTCTGTCTCGCCCAACTCCCCGACGAACGCCGCGTAGAGCGTCGCGAGCCCTCTCGGTGACCTCAGACCGTCGGGCCTCTCGGTGCCAGCGAATCCGGGATGAGTCGGGACCAAGACCCGTGCGCCCGACCGCCTCGCGAGAAGATCCGCGAACCTGAACATCGACTGAGGCCCGGCGCCTCCGTGCAGGAGCAAGAAGGCGTCCTCGCCGCCTCCTCGCTCGTTCACATTGAGCTCGACCGCTCCTATGTCGTCGGCCCGAATCTGGTGTGTCTTCGACTGTTCTTCATAGGACATCCCCTTTTGACCCCGGGTCGTCTGCTCGATTGGCGCGATATATCGAGTCCGGACACTCGACTTCGAAAAAGAGCGCCTCGGGTATTCCGCCCGACTAGGCTGACACGTGCGATATCTCCTCGTCCACCCAATGGGACAACCTGGAGGCATGGAGTAAGGCGCGGGCGTGGAACTTCACCCAGGCAGCATCAATCTCCGGCTCGTCCCTGACCCGTCTCTCGACATCGAAGACCTCTTGGATGGAGCCGGCCCAGCAGGAGAGTATCACCGTGCCGTTCTCCCACTGGTTGACGAAGGTAGACCTAGGTACGGCCTCTCTTGTGCGGACAAGGACGGAAGGACTCCTCGAGCGGAAGTGTAGTTCGAACAGGATTATCGCCGACGACTCCGCGGACTGGAAGATGGGCTGGACCTGGAACATCCCGTCGTCTTGCAACCGCTTCCTCGCTCTTTTCACCGCTCTCAGTGAGAGTCCCGTGGACTCAGAGATGTCTTTCAGCGGGGTGCGCAGTCCACGAACTAGCACTCCGAGGACCTTCAGCTCGACCAAAGACAAAGGCTTGGTGAGCTCCCCTCGAGGATATGGGTAAAGCGGCGTCTCCTCGGAGCTGACTGAGCCCAGGAGCGCTTCGAGCCCTTCGGGAAGTCCTCTTGATCCGGGACGGTGATAGAGGAGAATGCCCGCCTTTCCGTTGACATCCAAGGTCGCGAACACCACCGGGTCGACTTGAATCGCCCGGCTTAGATCAGCGGGAGTCGCCGACCCTCGGAAGAAGTAGAGTCGCGGCTCTCTTCCGAAGACTTGAGCCGCCGGAACCGCCCGGAGAGATGTGACCACCTTCTCGCGCTCGAGAGCTTCGAGTCGATTTCGGACCGATCTGCCGGAGAGACCGACTCCCCTTCCCAGGTTCTCGTAAGAGGCGAAGGGATCCCTGCGGAGGTGCGACAAGATCGCAAAGTCGCGTTCGTCTACCAAGCGAGAGTCTGGGTGCAACGACACGATTTGAACCTGCAGTCTAGGCCGCGGCTATCTCCTTGCTGCGGCGGCCATCCAAGACATATAGAACCCGCCCAGACTCGCTGGGTTAGTGCCACAGAAGAGACGGGACTCGGAGCTAGTCTACTTTGAAGACAAAGGAAGCGTCTACGACGCTCCCGTGGACATACTCTGGGACTTCGTTATGGTAGACAGGGAGTTTCATCCCAAAGCCCATCAGGAGAGCCTTCGCAACATGAGGTGGAAGGATATCAGCGAGATAACGGGGGAAGGCTCATGCGAGGTCCTTAGGGGAGGAAAATGGACAAAGATACGATTTCGCGCGACCAGCATCCGCCCTATAGTTCGAATCCACGAGGAGTTTGCTGGGCGTTCTGCCGGGCTGAAGATGGTACTTCTCTACACCCCGAAAGGAAGACGGACCGCGGTCGATGTCTTCGTTCTTGCGCCCAAGGAAGTCGCAGAGGAGATTCGGGCGAGCCTGGCACAGGCGTTCGATGAAGACGCTTCGGCGCTCCGCAGATTCCTACGTAGCCGCGCGCCATCTGGAAGACAAAAGTAGTTGGAGTGTGCAGATATTCAACAAAGCATTGGCACTCAGTTGCCGCTAGTCGGATGGGCTAGTACCCCAGGGGTTACACCCGCGGCAGGTAAGCAGTTGGGTCTCACGACTTGGTCTTGCCGAGTGAAAGGGGTACGTAATGAAGCCCTATCAGACCTGACTTGAACGTCTTGGCGCTGACGAGCTTCAGGGGGTGCCTGGCATTGGGATCCACGAAGATGGGTCTGCCCGAACCTAGGATGATTGGGCGAACACGGATGAAGTACTCGTCGATCAAGCCCTGCCGAAGCAGCTCGCCCACCAAGGTGCCGCTGCCCACTACATACAGGTCCTTACCTGGAGCTCTCTTCAGCCTCGCAACCGCCTTACCGGGTTCTTCCCGAACAAGGGTCGCCGGTTTCCAGGGCGCGTCTGTCAGGGAACGTGTAAAGACATACTTCTGAATCTCGTTCAGTCGCCGGATGAGATAGGGGTTCGCGCCTATCGACTTCGGTTGGGAGGTCGGCCAGAATTGCCTGAACTCTTCGTACGTTACGCGCCCGTACAGCATTGCGTCGACCCGGCGGAGTATGTCGTTTGGCCACGCCCACTCCTCCTCGTCAAAGTGGAACCAGTCGATTTCGTTCTTCGGGCTGGTGAAGAAGCCGTCGAGCGAGATGATCAGGTCGGCGATCAGCTTTCGCATGAGTCGGCTTGGCTGGGCGAAATTTATTCCTAACTGTCGCTCAGAATACGCGTCGAGAGCCCTGCCTCGGCCCTGACTTGGCGACTCGGCTGACGAAGCTCATGGTCGGCTGCCTGTCTTCTCTCGCCTTGTGCTTATCGAGTCGAGATAACTGCGGAAGCCTTCGTACATCGACAGGTACGTCTTTCTGCCGCCCAAGGACTTGACTATGGCCGCGGAGCCCTCCTCCATCATCACGAGAAACTCGGCTGTCCGCCTTGGGTCGACCTCGGGATTCATGTAGCCGTCGGCCTGCGCCTTCTTCAGGTAGCGCTCGGTCTCCTTGATCCACTCGAGTAGCACCCCGCGGAGCTTGTCGCTGAAGACCGGGTCGACGGATGACATCTCCTGCGTCAGGTTGTTGAGGGGGCACCCCAGCGACAGCTCCTCGTCGGTGGTCGCCTCCATGAGCTTCCTATACCGGACGGTCATCCCCTTGATCGGGTTGCCGTAGGCTGCAAGCGGCCTTATCCAACGGTCGAGCATCATCTCCCTGAGCACTTCGTCGGCGAGGGCGTATCCGAGGTCGTTCTTGCTAGGGAAGTAGTGGAAGAAAGCGCCTTCGGTCACTCCTGCCGCCGCCACTATCTCGCTGACGCTGGTGGCCCGAAAGCCCTGCCTGTACACGTAATCGAACCCCGCGGACAGAATCCTTCCTCGCGTCCTCTCTGGGTCCCTCATCACCAGCCGTCTCCGTTCGCTCTACTAATATAGTGCACGCTATGCCCTCTGAGCAGCCGCCCAACGCTTAACTATACCTGTAACATAGCGGTCGCTATGTGCCGATGCCCTGTCGCGTTTCGCGGAGTGATGATGACGGCGTGAAACTGCTCGAGGGGAAGACTGCCGTGATATACGGAGCCACCGGCAACATCGGTAGGGCGACTGCCAAAGCCTTCGCGAGGGAAGGCTCGATGGTCTTTCTGGCCGGCCGGACACTGGAGACGCTCCAGTCTCTCGCGGAGGAGATCCGCGGCGAGGGGGGCCTCGCGGAAGCGTCTAGAGTGGACGCTCTCGACCCGAGTTCCGTGGAGGAACACCTGCTGAAGGTCGCCGCCAAGAGCGGCAGGCTCGACATATCGTACAATCTCATATCGACCAGCGTGGCGATGGGGTCGCGGCTCACCGGACTCACCCTGGCTCAGTTCGACAGCGCAGCCTTTGCACGGACGAGGTCCTGCTTCATCACTTCGACAGCTGCAGCCCGGGCGATGGAGAAGCAGAGAAGAGGGGTCATCCTCGGGATTACGGCGAACAACGGGCGCCTGCCGGTGCAGGACACTGGAGGGTTCTCCGTGGGAAACTCCGCCATCGAGGCGTTCCTCAAGCAGCTGGCCATGGAGGTGGGACCGCAGGGAGTCCGCGTGGTCTGCCTCAGGACAGGCGCGACCCCGGAGAGCCCCGTCCTCCAGGCTGTGTACTCGCGCCTCGCTGAAGTGAGGGGGACGACGAAGGAGAAGGTCGAGATGGACGAAGCCCAGCATACGGCTCTGAAGCGGTCCCCGCGCATAGCGGAGGTCGCCAACGCGGCCGTCATCATCGCGTCTGACTACGCCAGCGCGATCACGGCAACCCCTGTCAACGCGTCTTGCGGCGACATGGTTGACTAGCTCGCACACTCATCTAGGGAGCCCGCCGTCGGTTGGGCTCGGTAGGTCAGGTCTCTGATTGTCGGACGTTGAGTGTCGTTCCGGTTGCTTGCATGCGAAGCCGGTGGCGAACAGGGTCGCATGGGCTTACGCTTGCGGTGAAGGTCGTGTTGCGGGTCAAAGCGGCGCTCGACAACGCTTAATAGGAAAACGGCAGATTTGGGACAGAACAGATTGAATCTAACTGACATGCTGAACGTGTCAATCTTTGTAATCTTCCTGGGGATATCCGTAGTCCCGTTCTACGCCTCGAAGAAGCTCGGCGCGACGACCCTTGGACTGGTCTCCCTAACCTTGGGTCTGTTCGCAATACTTCACGGGACGACCCACCTGCTCCTAGGGCTTGGAGACACGGAACTGGCCTTCACGACGTTCGGGCCTGTTTCGACGGCGCTCCTTCTGGTCTTCGCCGTGTACATGTACAGGAGGGGCGGCTGAGTTGAGTCCGACCGTCATCGGAGCGGGGATTATGGGAGTCCTGATCATCATCTCTGCCGCGATCTTCGCAGCCTTGGCCCTGAAGTCGAAATCGGTCAAGAGCTTCAGCTTCCAGTTCTCGGTCTTCATGCTGATCTGGGCGGCGGCGGAGGTACCCGCGGTCCTGTCCGGGGCGGGGATTATAGTGACGACGGCTTACCAGAACCTCGGCCTCGAGGTCCACCTGGCTTCGATGTTCATCTTCGCGGGATTCGTGGTTTTCAGGGGGCGCAGCATGTTCGGACAGCTCCGGCTGACCCAGGTTGTCGAGAAGGCGACCTACTCCGGAGTCTCCATGACGATCGAAGAGATAGGAGCACGAACGCTGGGATTCTACGTCGACTACGGCCTCGCAGGGAGAGACCCCAAGCAGTTTGACGGGATGCTGAGGAAGGTCTTCGCCGAGGGTTCGGACATAATCGAGAAGAACATAGTCGAGGAGCTCTACCGGATGTCGGGGGTCGCCAGGGGTGACGGC
>JASHUK010000052.1 GCA_030040055.1 Nitrososphaerales archaeon
CCACCCCGGACGGGGAGACCACGATCGAGCCTGATACGAGCGGTCTGACGCGAGTCCAGATGTCGTCCGCCACGTTGCTCCCACCGATGCCGTCCACGAAGCTGGGGTTCCGCCTGATCTCCACCGGCATGCCGGCCTTCAACGACTCGAACAATGGCGAGGCGGTCTCCACCTCCGAGGCGAACATCCTGACGGAACCCTTCCGAGCCTTCACGGCCGTGGCTATACCCGTGAAGAGCCCGCCCCCGCCGAACGGCACGATCACCGTGTCGACATCGGGAAGGTCCTCGACTATCTCAAGCCCCGTGGTCCCGTTGCCTGCGATCATGCGGGGGTCGGCGAAGGGATGGATGAACGTCATGTCGGCCAGCGGCGGATACCGCCTATCGTTGGCCACCTTCCAAACTTCGTCCCAGCTCATCTGTACTATGCTCGCCCCGTACCTCCTGATGCTGTCCAACTTGGTCTTGGGTGCGCTGTCTGGCACTATCACCGTGCAACGGGCTCCCACGCGCCTTGTGTGCCAGGCCAGGGCCTGAGCCATGTTCCCCGCGCTGCAGGTGTAGACGCCCCTCGCGCGCTCCTCCGGGGTCAGCTGCTCGACTGCGTTTCCCGCCCCCCTGACCTTGAACGAGCCTGTAGGCTGGAGGCACTCGAGCTTCAGGTAAATCTCTCCCTTGCCCTCCTCGTTCAGGCGGACGAGCGGCGTTCGAACGACCTTGCCCCGAATTCTCTCTCTGGCTGCCTCGATATCGGAAACGCCGACTGTCTGCAAGGCGAGGGATTGCGTCGCCTGGTCATATTAACTGATTCGAGATGACCGGAGGTCCGGGCCATCTGCGCGCGATGACCTACCGAGTAGGTTAAGTGCCGGGAACATCGGAGGCCGAAGATTCCTTTTGGAGTACAAGTGGAAGGCCCTTTCCGTAACGTCAGTCGGGGCCATGATGGCAGCGGTTGACAGCACGGTCGTGCTGCTGGCGCTCTTCCCGATTGCGACCGAGCTGAAGTCTGATTTCGTCACCATGATCTGGGTGGTAATCGCCTACCTTCTGGTGAACACCGCTCTCGTCCTCAGCTTCGGGCGGCTCGCGGACATGTATGGGAGGAAGAAGATGTTCAACCTCGGCTTCGCGGTGTTCACCATAGGGTCGGCCCTTTCTGGTCTGGCCTTCTCCGGCATCTCTCTCGTTGCCTTCAGGGTCGTCCAGGGCGCCGGGGCCGCTCTCCTGACTGCGAACTCATTCGCGATACTCACTGACGCATTTCCGCGCAACGAGACCGGGAGGGCTTTCGGGCTGAACGCAATCGTGTGGGCGATAGGCTCGATAGTGGGCATCATCCTGGGCGGGGTGATCATCACCTACACCACATGGAGGCTCATCTTCCTCATCAACGTCCCGATAGGCATCTTCGGGACCCTGTGGGCCTACAGGACGCTAAGGGAGACTAAGGTCACCGGAACGAAGGGTTCCTTCGACATTCCCGCTGCCATTGCGTTCACTGCCGGGCTGTTCGCGCTCCTTCTGGGAGTGACGTGGGGGCTGATCTACTCTTGGCACGACCCTGTGACCCTGACGTCACTGGCGATCTCCCCCCTGCTCTTCATCGCCTTCGTGGTCTGGGAGACGAAATACAGCAAAGACCCCATCGTCGACTTCGCCTTCTTCAGGAACGTCACCTTCTCATTCTCCATCCTGACCGCGCTGCTACAGTCGATAGCCGTCTTCAGCGTGAACTTCCTCCTGATCTTCTATCTCGAGGGGATAAGCGGCCTGTCGGCCCTCAGCGCGTCCTACCTGATCATACCGCTCGCGGTGGCGACTGCGGTCATTGCGCCGCTCGGAGGAATTCTCGCCGACAGGCTGGGCGGGAGGGTCATAACGGCGGCCGGGCTCGCGCTCCAACTCGTGGTTCTCATCCTCCTGAGCACTCTGACCGCCACTACCTCCCTCGTCGACATAGCCGCCATCGAGACGATGTACGGGGTTGGCGCGGGTCTCTTCTGGCCGTCCAACACCAGTACCATAATGAGATCCGCGCTCGCGGGAAAGCTAGGGGTCGGGTCTGGGATCATGAACACGTTCAGGAGCACAGGGATGATACTCAGCTTCGCCCTGACGCTGACAGCCGCTACAGCAGTAATACCCGCGAGATACGTGTACTCCCTCTTCATCGGGAACCTGTCTGGTAATCTCCCGGCGCCAGTTGGGGCGTCCTACTTGATGGGGCAGAGCTTCGCCTTCGAGATCTCCTCAGGCTTGCTGGCGGTCGCCCTGTTACTATCGCTCGTACAGGCTCCCGGACGAGGTCAGTCACCTGTCCCAGTCGCGGTGCCTGCATCTCAGGCGACATCGTGAGCGAGCTGCTTCGTCAATCCCATAACTCCTGAAAGCGTCGCCAACAGTTTATAGCCGTCAGACGGACGGCAGGCCAGAATTCGAATGGCGCCCCTGACGCTCCACAACTACACTACTCAGTCCAGGGCAAGGGTCAAGGGCTTCAAGGATGTCCGGGCCGCCGACTTCGAACCACTGCTCGTGAGGGCCAAGGCTGTGCTCGGCCGCACCGGAGCCAAGACGCTGAGGGCAGACCTCAACGGCATCATAGTCGAGCTCATCACCAACAGCGAGCACCAGGCCCAGTTCTGGGGCGACAACTGGTGGCCAGCCCACGACTCGGTCTTGTCGCACGCCAGGATTTTCGCTGCCAACGGGATCGAGGGGCTGGAACCCTCTGCCTACTACTGTCCGGAGCTCAACACGGCCCTGTTCGCGAACACCGAGTACTACGGCCAGTGCAAGTCCTGGGCGCTCGGGATGGCCGCGGCCATACTCGAGAAGCGCTTCAACACCCTCTCTGTCCATGCCGCGACGGCCCTGTACAAGGGGAGGGGGGTCATCATAATCGCCCCG
>JASHUK010000053.1 GCA_030040055.1 Nitrososphaerales archaeon
AGCTTCACTCCGCCGGCCGGCTCGATGGAGACGCTGTCAGGGGTGACAGTGGCCCTGGCCACGACGCCTCCCCCCTTGTCCCTCTTCAGCTCCCTCACATCCGCGGCCTCCTTCGCCTCCGCCATCATCTCTATCGCGGGCTTGAACGTAGACCCCCTCAGGGTCTCGTCCACGTACCCCAGGGACTCCCTGAGCCGCTCTATCTCCTCCTGCAGCTCGGAGATCCGTCCCTCCAGCCAGAGCTTCAGCTCCGCTGCCTTCTTGACGTCTCTGTCCTGGACGGCCACGGTGCGGCGTCGCCGCGACTCGCTAAAAACGTTGGCGGGACGGCAGCGGCAGGAGGGGGGGTCCTCCGAAAGTGACGGGGGGAGTCGGTCGAGCCTCAGAGCTTCCGTACGACGGCGCGGACCATCTCGCTGGTCTTCGCCTTGCCGCCGAGGTCGTAGGTCAGGTGCTTCTTCTCCTTGACCACCTCCATGACCGCGCCGAAGATGGCCTTCGACTGGGTCTTCTCTCCTAGGTAGTCCAGCATCCACGCTGCCGACAGGACGGTGGCGGTCGGGTTTACCTTGTCCTTCCCCTTGTACTTCGGGGTGCTCCCGTGCGCCGGCTCGAACATCGCGTGCGTGTCTCCGAAGTTCCCCGAGTATACCATGCCGATGCTCCCTATCAGGCCCGAGGCCTCCTCCGACATCACGTCCATGAACAGGTTCGTCCCGACTATCACGTTCCGGTCGAAGCGCTGGGGGTTCTTGACCAGCTGCTGGGCGAAGTTGTCGAGGAAGAGGTCTTCGAGCTCTATCCCAGGGTACCTCTTCGCGACCGTCCGGGCGCAGTCGAGGAACAGCCCGTCCGTGACCTTCAGGATGTTGGCCTTGGACAGCGCCACCACCTTCTTCCATCCCCTCCTCTTCGCCTCCTGGAAGGCGAAGGTGCACACCTTGGTCGACTTCTCCTTGGTCACGAGCCGCAGCGCAATCGAGACGTCGTCGGAAAGCCGGTGCTCGATGCCGATGTAGAGCCCCTCGGTCGCCTCCCTCACCAGCACCATGTCCACCTCCCCCAGTGGCCCCGCCTGCCCAGGGAACGTCTTCACGGGCCGGACGTTGGCGTAGAGGTTGAGCCTCTGCCTGATGCTGACGGCCACGCTCTTCGGGGTCCCCGGGACCGGAATCGTCGTCGTCGGGCCCTTCAGGCAGCTGTCCGAGCCCTCGATCACCTTCCAAGACTCGTCCGGGATGAAGCTCGGGCCGCGGTGCTTCTCCCACCACTCGGAGCCCGCGTCGCACTCGATGAACTCTGCCCTCGTCCCGGCCGCCTTCATGACCTCCAGGGCGGCCCCCGTGAGCTCGGGGCCCGTTCCGTCCCCCCTGATGACGGCGACCTTCATGCGCGAGAGGGCGCGCGCCCGAGGCGGTTTAAACGCTTCTGCCGGGTCAGCCTACTATCCTGAAGCCCTTCAGGCTGGCCGCGTCGGCCTTCTTGACGTTGACGGAGTCGACGCGCGCCCTGGGCGGCCCCCTGTGGGCCCAACTGACCACACTCTCAACGGCGGCGCGCCCCCCTTCCAGGAAGGCCTCGACCGAGCCGTCCGGGCTGTTCCTCACCCATCCCGCGACGCCCTGCCGGGTGGCCTCCTCAAGCATCCCAGCCCTGAAGTAGACCCCGTGGACGAGCCCTTCGATCCTCAGCGTCACGGCATAGACCTCGGACGGGACGCTGTCCCCTTCCGGCGAGCCCTGACGGCCGCGGCGAAGGGCGGGGCTCAAGACCGCTCACAGACCGCCAGGAATAAATAAGCTCGGGTCGCCTTATGGACCGACTTTGTCTCAGGCAGCGCCCTCCGACATCACCGAGAGGCTGTCCAAGGTGATCGACCCCGAGCTCGGCCGCTCGATCACAGACCTCAAGCTGGTGGACAAGCTCCAGGTCGATGGAGGGAGGGTCGACGTCGAGTTCCACCTGACCGCCCCCTTCTGCCCCCCGGTCTTCGCCCTGAAGATCGCGAGCGACATCAAGGCGGCCGTGATGGCGTCCCCCGGGGTCACCGAGGCGAGCGTGGTCCTCCGCGGGCACTACCTCGCCGAAGCGGTCAACAAGCAGGTCAACAAGAAGCCCGCTCCGTAGTTCGGGGCCAAGGATATAGAGAGCCCCCTCCGCCTATAGAGGGTTGAACGCCAGAAAGGTGCTGGAGATGGGAGGAGGGACGCTGCTTGTCTCGCTGCCGAAGGCGTGGGCGAGGAGGAACGGGGTAGAGAAGGGGGACACCCTGGCGGTGGAGGAGCTGTCGGCGACCAAGCTGGTGGTGCGCCCCATCGATTCAGAGGGAGAGAAGCAGGCGGAGTTCTCCGTTGGGTTCTCCCCCGGGGACATGAGGCAGGTGGTGAACGACGTGACGGGGGCCTACCTCCTGGGCTACGACCAGATCAGGATAGGGGGGACCAGGACGATCGGGAGGGAGGAGAGGTCGGTACTGATGGAGGCGATAGGCAGGCTGGTGGGGCTGGAGATCATGGAGGAGGACTCCAAGCACGTGACCGTGCAGTTCCTGCTCGAGTCTTCGTCGATCGGCCCGGAGAGGCTGGTCCGGAGGATGTCCGGCATACTGGAGGGGATGATGAGGGACACGGCGGAGGGGCTGAGGGAGAAGGACGGGAAGCTCCTCTCGGTGGTGGCCGAGAGGGACGACGAGGTCGACCGCCTCTACTTCCTTCTCGTGCGGACCCTGAGGACGGCGACGATGCACCCGGAGATCGCAGAGAAGTACGGGCTCGCGCCGGTCGACACCCTCGACTACCGGGTCCTCGCCAGCTTCCTGGAGAGCGCCGGGGACGCGCTGGCCGAGCTTTCAGTCAAGATGAGGGAGGTCAGGACCACCGACCAGATGGCGTCAGACCTATCCGACTGCGTCCTGATGCTGAGAGAAATGGAGGAGCTCGCCACCGGGTCCTTCCTCACCAGGAGGACCTCGAAGTCGGCGGAGGCGTACTCGCGTATCAGGGACCTGTCCGCGAGTATCTCCGACAGGGTGGGGGGCGTGGTCCGGAGGTCGGGCGCCGAGAGCCACCTCCTGGTCGAGTCCCTGGGCGCCCTCGAGAGGACCGGGAGGCTCCTGATCGACGTCTCGGACCTGGCGATGGCCGCGCAGGTTG
>JASHUK010000054.1 GCA_030040055.1 Nitrososphaerales archaeon
GGAAGAAGGGGCTGGTCGCCGAGGGGGCGACGCTGGACGACATCCTGAGCCTGACCGTGGAGGACGTCCTCGCCAGGAGGCTGCAGTCGATGGTGTTCAAGAAGGGGATGGCGGTGTCTCCGCTCCACGCGAGACAGCTCGTGACTCACGGCCACGTCAAGATAGGCGCGAGGCTGATCACCATACCGGGTTACGCGGTCGGCAGAGACGAGGAAGCTACGGTCCTGCTCGTCGGGGAGCCGAAGGCCCCAGCGGCGCAGGAGGCTCCAGCCGCAGAGCCGAGAGGGGAGGCCGAGGCCCCCAGGGCTGAATAGACCATGGCGATGGAGGAAGAGGCGCTTACAGACAAGTGGGGGGTCGTCCACATCTACAGCTCATACAACAACACCATCGTGCACATCACCGACCTGACGGGGTCGGAGACGATCTCGTTCTCCTCGGGAGGCAGGCACGTGAAGGCCGACAGGTTCGAGTCCTCCCCGTACGCCGCAATGAGGAGCGCTTCGGCCGCCGCGGACCTGGCGAAGTCGAAGGGGATCAGCGCCGTGCACATCAAGGTCAGGGCCGTGGGCGGGACCGGGCCGAGAACCCCCGGACCCGGGGCGCAGGCCGCGATCAGGGCCATCGCCAGGGCGGGCTTCAGGATAGGCCGCATCGAAGACGTGACGCCGATTCCCCACGACACCACCCGCAAGAAGGGCGGCCGCAGGGGCAGGCGCGCCTAGCGCCGCGCTCACCTGAGCACTTCGACCGAGTCGACCTTCCCGTCCCCGTCCCTGTCCTCCCCTCGGAGGACGCAGGAGAAGTCTCCTGACCTGTACTTCTGGAAGAGCCTGTCCGCGAAGTTGCATATGCCTATTATGGAGGCCTTCGTCCCGGCCCCGGTCAGCCCGGCGGCGACCACGCAGGTCCTCGCGGCGTTCCAGGGGTTGCGAACCTTCGCCACGATCGAGTCCGTCTCGGAGACGTAGGACCTCCCTCCCTGGTCGACGATCGACCCCCAGTTGCCACCTTCCGCGAACCTGGCAGGCAGGTGGCGGTTCAGCTCCTCGGCGAGGACGTTCGTCCGCGGCCCCCCGACCACGATCAGGTTGGAGCCGTGGAGGCTCTCCGCCTTGACGTCGACGTCGAGCTTGACCGGGAAGCTGGCCGGGACGCGGACGAACTGCCCGAGGGCGAACCCGAGCTGGACCGCGTAGTGGCCGTCACGCGCCTGGGTGCCCCCCGGCCCGTGCTGGACGGGGGAGCCGACGACGACCCAGCCGTCGAGCTCTCCGCCGGAGATGAACTCGCGGAAGAACCGCTCGAGGGCTGCCGAGCGGGTCTGAGCCCCGCGGGAAGGAAGAGGCTTCTCGGCCACGGGGAACTCCACGGCGTAGCCGTCTGAGGCGAGCGAGTAGAGCGTGGCCTCTCCCCCCCTTACGCGCTCCGTCCTCACCTTGGCTATCAGCCCGGCGGCCTCCAGGCGCCCCACGTGGTAGTAGACGCTCTGATGGTGCGCCCCTATACTCCGCGCAATCTCGGCCGGGTACTTCGGCCCCCCCGTCAGGGAGGCTAGTATCTGCTGTCCGACCCTGCTGGCGGCCGGGCGGAATCCGTCGGGGCGGTCGGCCACGAGGACCCGCTTCGCGCTCCCTCTGGTGCCGGGGTCCACAAGCAGCTTCTCGCGGGTCACAGGCCGCGGCGGTCGCGGCCGACCACTACTAAACAGTTTTGCACGGTTAGCGGCCGCCGCCCGGGGGCTGGAAGGAGCGTGAAAGGGCTCCGTTGAGTGGTTCGGCCCGGCGATTTGCGGAGCTTATTACGCCTGGGGCGCTCGGCGGGACCATGTGCGGGATAATCGGGTGCGTCTCCGACCGGCCCGTCGCGAAGACCCTCCTCGACGGGCTGAGGCGGGTCGAGTACAGGGGCTACGACTCGGCGGGGATGGTGACGGAGAGCGGCGGGAGGCTGCTCGTCAGAAAAGGGGCGGGGAGGGTCAGCGAGATAGAGGAGAAGCAGAGGCTCTCGGAGCTGCCCGGGGACGTCGGGATGGCCCACACCCGCTGGGCCACCCACGGGGGCGTGACAGACAGGAACGCGCACCCGCACCTGTCCTGCGACGGGCTCGTCGCGGTGGTGCACAACGGGATAATCGAGAACTACCTTGAGCTGAAGAAGGAGCTCTCCGGCAGCGGGCACAAGTTCAGGAGCCAGACAGACACGGAGGTGATCAGCCACCTGATAGAGGTCGAATACAGGCGGACGAAGGACCCTTTGAAGGCGACCACGGCGGCTATGGGCAGGCTCAAGGGGCAGTACGCGATCGCGGTCATGTTCAGCGACAGGCCGGGGACCATCACGGGGGCGAGGAAGGACGCCCCGCTGATCATCGGGGTCGGCGACGGGACGATGTTCATCGCCAGCGACGTGCTGGCCTTCATAGAGCACACGGACAGGACGGTCTTCCTCGACAACAAGGAGGCGGCGGTGGTCACGCGCGACGGGTACCGGCTTTACACCGCCGGGGGGAGGGAGGTGAGGAGGAGGCCGACGCAGGTCGCGTGGGAGCTGTCGGACCTGTCTAAGGCGGACTTCGCCCACTACACGCTGAAGGAGATCAGCGAGCAGCCGCAGACGGTCGTCAGCGCGGCGCTTCAGGACTCGAAGACGCTGGGCGAGTTCGCGGGTCTCGTCAAGCGCGCGGAGCCCCTGTTCATCACCGGCTCCGGGACCAGCTACCACGCCGGCCTGCTCATGAAGTCCAGGCTGAACCGCGAAGCGGGGATAGCCTGCGAGGCGATAATCTCGGGCGAACTGAAGGAGCACGCGGGGTTCTTCGGCAGGGGCTCGGTGGTGGTCGCCCTCTCGCAGAGCGGGGAGACGGCGGACGTCCTCGAGGCCGTGAAGCGGGCGAAGAAGAAGGGAGCGAAGGTCCTCTCCATCGTGAACGCGGCGGGGTCGACGCTCGCGAGGGAGTCGGACGCCGTCCTGCTGCTCAACTGCGGCCCCGAGGTCGGCGTGGCGGCCACGAAGAGCTTCACCGCGCAGGTGGTCGTGGCCAACCTGGTCGTCGACTCGGTCCTCGGAGGGCGGCCGGGGCAGGGGGTGGCGGAGGTCTCCCAGGCTGTCAGAGGGGCACTCGGGACGGAGGCGGAAGTGAAGAGGCTCGCCTCGAAATACGCCAGGGCCCCCGACTTCTACTTCGTGGCGAGGGGCTACCAGACCCCGGTCGCCCTGGAAGGGGCACTGAAGCTGAAGGAGCTGTCGTACGTCCACGCCGAGGGGATGGCGGCCAGCGAGCTGAAGCACGGGACGCTGGCCCTCATAGAGAAGGGGACCCCGGTGGTCGTGATCAACCCGTCGGGCGAGTCCCACGCCGAGTCCCTCTCCAGCGCGGAGGAGCTCAGGGCCAGGGGGGCGGACGTCATCGGGGTGTCGGACAAGGCGGACGAGGTGTACACCCACACGATCAAGGTCCAGCGGGTCCCGCGGAAGCTGATGCCGGTGGTCGAGGTGGTCCCGCTGCAGCTCCTCGCCTACCACGCCGCTGTCGTGAGGAAGAACGACCCCGACTATCCCCGGAACCTGGCGAAGTCAGTGACGGTCAAGTAGGGAAAACAATAAAGTGGAATCCGCGGGACGCTCGCGCGTGGTCTCCAAGAAAGAGGTTCTTTCGAAGCCGGTCGGGACGATAGAGGTCGGGAAGAAGAGCGTGTCCGCCCTTCTGGGCGAGATGGCCCAGACGGGGTTCCAGGGGAAGAAGCTCGGGGAGGTCGCCCGGATCTGGGGGGACATGGTCACCCAGCCGGGGGTCACGGTCTTCCTCGGGCTGACGGGGTCGCTCAGCACGACCGGGCAGTGGAAGATCATCAGGTGGCTGATCGAGAAGAGGTACGTGGACGTGTTGGTGAGCACCGGCGCCAACATCTCCGAGGACATCCTCGAAGCCCTAGGGTACCACTACTACCAGGGGACCTGGCTGGCTGACGACGAGGAGCTCCTGAGGATGAAGGTCGACCGCTTCTACGACGTCTACGCCGACGAGATGCAGTACCGGAAGCTCGAGAACACGATCTACCGGTTCGCCGACACCCTCGACCCGGCGACGACCTACTCCACCAGGGAGTTCCTGTACCTGTTCGGGGAGTACATGTCGAAGAAGGGGATAGACGGCATAGTGGCCGCCGCTTACGAGCGCAAGGTCCCGATCTACTCGCCGGGGCTGATAGACAGCGGGTACGGCGTCGC
Organism: Nitrososphaerales archaeon; assembly: GCA_030040055.1. GTDB lineage: Archaea > Thermoproteota > Nitrososphaeria > Nitrososphaerales > Gagatemarchaeaceae > UBA183. The sequence continues at coordinate 4,231 of JASHUK010000054.1, forward strand.
CCTCAGCCTGCTCAAGAGGAAGAAGGGGAAGCTGATCAGGCTCGACCAGTCGAAGGACATGGAGGAGCTCGCGCAGATAGCGGAGAGGACGAAGAGGACGGGGGTCGTGTATCTTGGCGGCGGGGTCCCCAAGGACACCATACAGCTCTCGAC
>JASHUK010000055.1 GCA_030040055.1 Nitrososphaerales archaeon
GGACAGACTGCAATCTACAGGCGTCGGGACCGATTCCGGCCGTCAACGGGACGTTCATACCCTACCTTGGTTGCGTGCTGAGCACGGCGCCGCTCAACACCATACTGGTGAGCATCTTCACCCTCGGCCCCGAGACGAAGACTTCCGTGGACATCTATTCGGGACAGATGTTACTCAACATGACCCCGTCGGGCAACTGGACAAAGTATCACTGTTCCCTCACAGCCAACAACGTCACAAGGTCGGACGGGCCGCTCCGCTGCTCCTATCTGGGAATACCTTACGTAGCCTCGAGCGTGGCCGAGGACTGCAACCTGGGGTCTCCGATACAGGTGAACGGCGTGCCCGTACCTCAGGGCTCGTGCTCGCTGCTTAGGGCGGAAGCAGTTACGTGAAAGGCCCACAAGGGACTCGGCTCTTCCACGAGTATTCCTTTCCGAATTCGCCGAGCCTTTCACCCAAAAACCAATCACGAAAACGTATAAGTACTTCCTCAGCATTGCGTATCGTTGTATGGAGTTCGAGAGCCTAGTCCTAGAGGTGGCTGCGTCCAAGGTGGGGTTCAAGGCGTCGAAGCCTCCCATCATCCGGGGCGCCTCCGGGGTTGACCACAAGTTCAGCTTCGTCGTCTCCGACAAGGACACGACGATCGCTTTCGACTACTACGACGAAGTGAACGAGACGGACATCATAAAGTCGTACATCAAGCTCTACGACACCGGCGCCAAGATGAGCATCGTCTCCTTGACGGGCCGAAGCACTTCGAAGGCGCAGGCGCTGGCCCACGAGTACAACATGCCCATCACTACGCTCGAGGGCGCGAAGCGATACTTCGAGCAGCGCGTCGTCCAGACGAACTAGCCTCGCTCTCCGTGACCAGGTAGCATCCTCCGTCTTCTCCAGATATGTTCATATAGTTCCGATATCGGAACTTCGATATCGGAATGTTCGACTGGTCTACCTCATGGCAGAAGCGCACCCACCGAGGGCTGAGGCACTGGGTCCTGTATCTGGTGAGGGACTCCCCCATGAACGGCGCCGAGATCATGGACGGGATGGAGGGGATGAGCCGCGGGATGTGGAGGCCTTCTCCCGGGTCCGTCTATCCGCTCCTGGAGTCGATGGTGAAGGAGGGGGTGGTCAAGCAGCTCGACGACAAGAAGTACGAGATAACCGACTCGGGGCGGGAGGAGCTCGACTGGCCCAGGCGCATGCGCCCCAACGAGCCCAGGTCGGTGGAGGAAGTCCTGCGACAGGTGTCCGGCTACGTTTCTTACCTAGAAGACATCTCCAGGACCGACGCAGCCAAGGTCAAGGAGAACGCGGCCGAGGTGAAGACTCTGGCCGAAAGGCTCCGGAACCTCGGAGGGCAGTAGGGACATGGAAGAGCCGGTCATCGACGCGCAGGGGCTCACGAAGGTCTTCGGGGAGACCGTGAAGGCGGTCGACTCCGTCAGCTTCACAGTCCGCAAGGGGGAGATCTTCGGGTTCCTCGGCCCGAACGGGGCGGGGAAGAGCACCACCATCAACATGCTGACGACGGTGATGAGACCCACGGCCGGGAGGGCGCTGGTCTGCGGGTACGACGTTGCGAAGCACCCCATGGACGTCAGGAGGAGGGTCGGGGTCGTCCCCCAGGAGTACACTGCCGACGAGGACATGTCCGGGAGGGACAACATCGTTCTTTGCGCGGACCTCTACGGCATCCCTCGCAGGGAGTCAGTGCCGCGCGTGAATGAGCTGCTACAGATAGTCGAGCTGCAGGACGCCGCCGGACGCAAGGTCGGCACCTACTCCGGGGGGATGAGGAGGAGGCTGGAGCTCGCCTGCGGGCTGATCAACTATCCCTCTCTGCTCTTCCTGGACGAGCCGACGCTCGGGCTCGACGTGCAGACCCGGACCGCCGTCTGGAAGTACATCCGGGCGCTGAAGGTGGAGTACGGCATGACTCTGTTCCTCACCACCCACTACCTGGAGGAGGCCGACTCGCTGTGCGACCGCATCGCGATAATCGACCACGGCCACATCGTGCAGATCGGGACCCCGGCCCAGCTCAAGGCGAACGTCGGAGGGGACGTGGTCGAGGTGTCCGTGCAGGAGTCCCAGCCCGACCTTTCGACCGAGCTCCAGGCGATACCCATGGTGAGCTCCGCGAAGCAGGTGGGGAGCGGCTACAGGGTGAAGACGGAGTCCGGGGACGAGGTGGTCCCCCAGATAATGGACACCATCAGGGCCAAGGGGCTCCACGTGACCAGGATATCGGTCACGAAACCCTCGCTGGACGAGGCCTACCTCGAGCTGACCGGCCGGTCGCTCCGCGAGGAGGAGTCCGACAGGATGAGCATGATGAGCCAGCGCATAACGATGAGGAGGGCGCGCTCCTAGGCGATTGCGATGGCGGAGAACGAAGCGACGAAGCCGGAGCTTGAGCAGAAGCAGGAGATGGGCTCCCCCGGGACGGAGGAGAAGGCCCCCAACAGGGAGCTGGACCACAGCCCCATCCACGGGCTCTGGGCCCTGACCCGGCGCGACCTCAGGAAGTGGTACACCAACCCGTACCAGCTGATAATCTCGCTCGTCCAGCCTGTGGTATGGCTCGGCATCTTCGGGAAGGCGCTCAACTTCGGGGCGGTCATCAGCGGGGCCGGGGTGTCGGGGTCAGACGCGAACGCGGTCCTTCTGAAGGTGTTCGGGACGACCAGCTACTTCTCCTTCCTGGCCTGCGGCATGCTGGCGACGATGATGATCGGCAACGCGGCCTTCAGCGGCATGTCCGTCGTGTGGGACAAGCGGTTCGGGTTCATGACGAAGGCGCTGAGCACCCCCGTGGGCCGC
>JASHUK010000056.1 GCA_030040055.1 Nitrososphaerales archaeon
TGAACCCGTTGAAGGTCGCCGTCTTCGGCTACGGGGCGATCGGGACGGAGATAGTCAGGTGCCTGCTCGCGCGGCCGCACCAGGTCGTCGCGGTCTTCGACGTCGACCCGGCGAAGGCGGGACGGACGCTCGCGGAGCTTTCGGGGCTCCCGTCGGGGGTGAGGGTGCAGGTCCCGTCGGCAGACGCGGGCCTCGCCGGGGCCGAGGTAGCGATCTTCTCCACCACTTCCAGGCTCAGGGACCTCGCGCCGGGGGTCATCGCGGCCCTCGAGGCGGGGGTCGACGTGGTGACGACGTCAGAGGAGATGGCATACGCCGAATATTCCGACCCGAACGTGGCCGGTGAGATTGACAGGGTCGCGCTGGCGAGGGGGGTCACAGCCGTCGGGGTGGGGGTCAACCCGGGGTTCGTCATGGACTGGGTGCCCGCCGTCGTCGCGTCGGCGAGCTCCAACCCGAGCAGCATCCACGTCGTGAGGAGCGTGGACGTCGGCAGGCGGAGGAGGCAGCTGCAGTCGAAGGTGGGGGTAGGGCTCGGCAGGTCTCGGTTCGAGAAGGAGCTCGCGGAGGGACGCCTGGGGCACGTGGGCCTCATCGAGTCGGCGCACCTGATCGCGCGCTCGCTCGGTCGGCCGCTTACCGAGGTCACGCACGGGGTCTTCCCCGTCCCCGGCGCGGGGGACCATCTCACCGGTGTGAGGCAGTTCGTCGAAGGGACGGCGGGGGGCTGCAGGATAAGGCTCGACCTGGAAATGTCGCTGACCTCCGCCGACTTCGACGTGGTCGAGGTCAAGGGGGACCCGGACGTCAAGCTCAGGTTCGAGAAGGGAGTGTTCGGGGACTCTGCGACCGTCGCGCTCGTCGTCAACGCCGCGGAGCGGGTGGCCAACGCTAGGCCGGGGCTAATCACCGTCCTCGACCTGCCTCTCTCCAAGTGACCAGACCCTCACGGGCGCCAGCCCCGAAACCCCTTTTACCACCGCCGGCCTCGCGGCAACTCGAGGCAGTGATGTCACAGAGTTACGGATAGGTCAAAGAATGACCGGAAGGCATTAGACTGAGCCTCACTTCTTGCCCAGAGTTCACTTGATGACGTAGAGCCCTGTGTCCTCGTCGAACTCTCTCTTGACCTCGTTCAGCGTAGGCTCGACGACGACCTCGAGCAGCGGCGACACCCTCGCAGTCAGCAGGTGCCCTCCCACCACCGTCCCGTCCCTCCTTCCGAACGTGCCGTGCGCGTGGAGGAACGGCTTCCCGTCCTTCAGCGCGATGTTCCCGATGAGGCCAGTCACCTCCATGAACTCCTCGTACGAGTGCTCTTCGTACTTCTTGGTAGCAGAGTTGTAGTACCCGAGCTTCAAGCTTTCCACCCCGCCGATGGACTGGATGGATGCGCTCTTCACGCCCTCGCTCTGCGCGATTGCCACGATTGCGTCCGGGATGACGGCGCCCTTCTTCAGGCTGTAGATCTTCGCCATGGCCGTCCGCCGGCCCTGACAGGTTAAAAGCATCCGGCGCCCTTTCGGTAGAGGTCACGAGTTGGCGCTCCACTCCCGCAAGAAGGGGGTCAGGGTCCTCGGGGTGGCCGAGAGCTTCAAGCCGGGGGACGCGTCGTCGGTCCTCGCGGGGGTCGTCATGCGCGGAGACCTCGTGGTCGACGGGGCGGAGCTCGGGAGGACCTCGGTCGGCGGGGACGACGCCACGGCCCGGATCTGCTCCCTCTACAAGAGGCTGAAGAGGAACGACGTCAACGCCATCGTGGTGTCCGGGTGCGTCCTCAGCCTCTACAACATCGTCGACGCTGACGCCCTCGCGGCGAAGACGCGGGCCCCCGTGCTCTGCCTGACGTACAGGGAGTCGTCCGGCATCGAGGAGTCGATCAGGAGGAGGTTTCCCGACAGGTCTGAGGGGAAGCTGCGGGCCTACCGCGGGCTGGGGGCGCGGAAGAGGCTGATGCTCGCTTCCGGGAAGCCGGTCTTCGTCAGGACCTCGGGGATGTCCGACGGGCAGGCCCTCGACCTCCTGAACCTCTTCACGCTGCAGGGCTCGGTCCCCGAGCCGGTCAGGGTGGCTAAGATCCTGGCCCGCGCGGCCTCTAGACGATCTTCACGCCGGGGTTGAGCAGCCCTTTCGGGTCGAGCACCTCCCGGACCTCCTTCATGAGCGAGTGGGTCCTCGGGTACTGGCTCTTCACGAACTCGGCCCTGAGCCTCCCGTCCCCGTGCTCGCCGCTGATCGAGCCCCCCATCCGCCACACGAGCTCGAAGCACTCCTCCATGACCTCCCTCAGTATGCCCAGGTCCCGGCGGGAGCCAGGGTCAAGGAGGGGGCGCATGTGGAGGTTCGCGTCTCCCGCGTGGCCGTAGGAGATGTATTGCAGCCCCCGCTCCTCGAACCCCCCGGTGACCGCCTTGATCAGGTCCCCGAGCCTGGGCTGCGGGACCACCAGGTCCTCCACCCCCGGAAGGGGGACCCGCGCCCCGTCCCGGAGCTCTCCGGCGACGGCCAGGGTCTGGTTCCTGACGTCCCAGGCCTGCGACACTTCCGCGAGGGAAGTGAGGACGAGGGGGTCGAACCCGGAGATCTCGGACCCCGCGAGCCTCTCGAGCAGGAGCCCTCCTCCCTTCTCGGCCTCGAACTCGCAGAACACCAGGAATGGGGCCTCAGACCTTGAGTACGGCTCCAGGAGGTCTTCCCTGCCGGTCTTCCTGAAGACGGACTTGTCCACGAGCTCGACCGCGGACGGGCCTTGCTCCCTCACGACGGAGACGCACCTGTCGATCTCCTCGAGGGGTGACTCGATCAGCAAGAGCATCCTCGACGCGGGCTTGACGAGAGCCCTGAACCTGACCTGCGAGAACAGGCACAGTGTCCCCTCCGACCCGACCATGAGCTTCGGGAAGTCGACCATGCCGTCGTGGAGGACTCTCTCGAGCCTGTAGCCGCAGGAGTTCTTGGTTACCCGGGGGCGCTCATCTTCTATCTCCTTCCGGTTGTCGAGCAGCAGCTCTGCCGCCCTGCGCATGGCCGGAGGCTCGTTCCCGAGCTCCTCTTCCCTCACCGGGCGGACCGCCCTCAGCCCCACTGCGGGGACGAACCCTCTCAGCTCCTCGACGTAGTCCACGGTGGAACCGTAGGCGAGCGTCCTGCTCCCCGACGAGTTGTTTGCCACCATCCCTCCGACCGTGCAGGCCTTGTAGCTCGAAGGGTCCACGGGCATCCAGAGCCCGCTTCGGTCCAGGACGCGGTTCAGTTCCTGCTTGACGACCCCCGGTTCGCACGAGACGCCACCGCCAGGGGGCTCAGACACCCGCTGTCTCCTCTGGAGAAGTATCATGCCGTCGCCGAGGGCCTGGTCGGGGATCGAGGTCCCACCCCCGCGCGCGGTCAGGGCGACTCCGCGGCGCTCCGCCTCGGCGACGGCTGCCAGCAGGTCCTCTTCCGTGTCCGCCAGAAACGCGGCACGGGGGACGATGGTCGCTATGCCTGCGTCTCTCGACATCTCCTCCAGGACGTTCCGCTCCTCGACTACCTTCAACGCGGGGTCGGGGCCCCTCCCTGCTATGTGCTCGGAGCCTTCACTATGACGTTGCCGACCATCCAGAAGTGGTAGACGCAGTGATACGAGTAGTTCCCGGCGGCCGTGAAGGTGTACTGGTACACGTTCCCCGGCTCCAAGTCCCCGCTGGAGAGCGGGCCGCTCGAGGAGGTGACCGTGTGGACCGCCGTGTCGTCGTTGGTCCAGACCACCGTGCTGTTCACCCCGAGGACCACTGTGACCGTGGCGGGCTGGAAGCCGCAGACCTTGGTGTCGGGGGGGTTGTAGCAGCCTGACGCCCCCGACGCTATCGTGACGTTGACGCAGGTGGACGGGGTGCAGCTAGGCGTCGAAGACGTAGTCGTCGTGCTGGAGACGAGCGACGGCGCTATCCCGATCTGGTAGTACCCCACCGATGCGACCGCGGCTATCAGGAGGACGACCACCACGACGCCCATCACAGGGGTGCCCTTCGGAGGAGCGCCGGGAGGTGAGCTCAGCTGCACGGCGGTTCCCGCTCGCCTCCGGCGGAGTATAAAGTCGTTTTTCCCTCCGCCCGGCCGCCGAACCAAAGTTAAATGCGGCGTGTTGGTCCCCAAGCGTCGAGAATATTTTGGGAGAGGACAGCAAGGCAGAGCCTTCCTCTCAGGCTCAGACAGCGGAGGAGACGAAGAAGCCCCAGCCCGCCCCGGCTCCGGTCGCGGCTCAGCCGCGCCCCCAGGCTTCGGCCCCCCCTGCCCCTGCGGCACGCCCTCCCGCGCCGCCTCCGCGCCCCGCGGCAGTGTCAACGCCGCCGCCCTCGCGCCCGAAGCCTCCAGCCAACGAAGGGAGGAGGAACTTCGTGAAGGCGATGGTCACCATCGGGGCGGTACTCTCGATGATCCCGTTCGTGCCCTGGGGCTCGTACCTCTCGTCGACGCTGTCCGGGACGGGCAGCGACGCGAGGCAGAAGGTGGTCGTCGACGACCTGTCGACCTTCGGTGCGGCGGCGGGGCAGACGGTCAACGTCAACGACATGGACACCTTCCCGCCTGACACCGGCTGGCTGATCACCTATCCCTCGTCGGGAAACCTGACCACCGACACCGAG
>JASHUK010000057.1 GCA_030040055.1 Nitrososphaerales archaeon
AGGTCGAGCCTGGCTATGCCCTTCTGCTCCAGGTAGGACAGGACTCCGGCATTGATCTCGTTGAAGACAGGCTCTCTTCCGAGGGTAACGGTCCCCACCTGGACTAGGTCGGCTCCGGCGAGGAAGAACTGCACGGCATCGTCCCACCTTCGGATTCCTCCGCATCCCATTATCGGGACCTCAAACTCCTCTCTCAGCTCGTAGACGCACCTCACGGCCACGGACCTGATCGCCGGCCCCGAGAGACCCCCATAGCCATTCGAGAGCGCCGGTCTGCCGGACGCCACGTCGATGGCCATGGCTCTCAGCGTGTTGATCGCCGTCAGCCCGTCGGCTCCCGCGTCGACCGCGGCGTGGGCCACGTCCAGAAGTCGGTCCGTGTTCGGGGAGAGCTTCGCGAAGACTGGCTTCTTAGTCCGCTTCTTGACCTCCTTGACCACGTTTGAGACCAGCTCAGGGTTGTGCCCCACCTCAGTACCGACCCCGGCGACGTGAGGGCAGCTCAAGTTCAGCTCGTACGCCAGGAAGTCGTTGGAGTCGAGGGCCCTGACCACCGATCCAAACTCGTTTTCGTCCGCTCCGAAGATGGAAACGACGATGGGGCTATTCCTTCCCCGGATGGTGTTGAGCTCTTCGGAGAACCTCGCGGCACCCGGGTTCGGCAGACCGGCCGCGTTGATCCACCCGCCTTCGACCTCGACGAGGGTCGGCTCAGCATAACCCTCGCGGGGAGTGGGCCCAATCGACTTCGTCACTGCCCCTCCCGCCCCGAGCTCAATCGCCCGGAGGGCGCTGGAGAGAGATGCACCTTGCACTCCCGAGGCCAGCACGACGGGGTTGGACAGGTGCAAACCCCGGATTTTCACTTCGATTGCTTCGAGGCTCAGCGCTCCCTGCCCTCCATCTGCTTCAACACCGCCTCGTAGTCGTGCTTGGTGAGCCTGCCTGCGGAGTACAGGGTTCTGACCAGCTCGCCCACCTCGGCGAAGGAGACCAACTCGACCTTCGCCGCCGCCAGGTTCGTCCTCCCCCCCTCGAGCCTGTCGACCAGCACCACGGCCCGTTCAACCACGAGCCCCGCCTTCCTCGACGCTTCTATCGCCGAGAGCAGACTCCCGCCAGTAGTGACGACGTCGTCTACGACCAGCGCCCTAGATCCCAGGCTCACCACCCCCTCAATCTGCTTTCCCAGTCCGTGCCCCTTCTCCTCCTTCCGCACGTACACCATGGGCTTCTTGATTACGAAGGCAAGCGGAGACGAAATCGCTATCCCTGCGGTGGCGACGCCCGCGAGGACATCGAAGTTGCGTTCCCCTATGCTTGATGTCAGGCTCCGGTATGCCTGGATGACCAGGGCGTAAAGCTCTGGATAGCTCGGGACCACCCGCAGGTCCAGATAGTATGAACTCTCCCTTCCGCTGGCGAGTCTGAACCTCCCGAAGCGCAGGGCCCCTACCTTGAAAAGGGCTTCAGCCAGAGCAGTCTTCAGTTCATCGGGTTCGGAGGTCAAGCCTGCAGCCCCCGCCGCGTCCTCAGCACTCCCTCTCGGAATTTGAACCCGCCCTGAAGCGAACTCTGATTCGGATTTAAGTCTTGGGCGGCGGACTCGCCGACTTACCATGCCGACGCAGGATTGCTTTGACGTCTTCATCCTGCACCTGCCCGAAGTCGGCATAGAACTGCCCGATTGAGAGGAAGGACGCCGGGGTCTGGAGCGCGACGACCTTCGTGCCGTCCTCGGAGAGTGTCTCCAGGGCCCCCCGTGGAGCCACCGGGACCGCTATGACCACCTGCTTGGGCTTGCGCCTCTTGACAGAGAGTACTGCCGCGCCCACTGAACTCCCCGTGGCGATTCCGTCATCCACGAGCAGCACCACTTTGCCTTGCAGGGACGGGAAGGGGGCATCACCGCGCAACCTCCGCGTCATTTCTGCCACTTCGGCCCGCTTCGCGCCTATTTGCGCCTCTATGTACTCAGGGGTCGCCCCCAACGACTCCGCCGCCTGCCTGTCTACGATTGCCTCGCCTTCCTGCGTGACCGCCCCTATGGCGTACTCAGGCTCCCCAGGGGCCCCTATCTTCCGCGTTACGACCACATCCAGAGGCGCATGGAGCTCCCTGGCAACCACCTCTGCCACGACCACTCCTCCACGGGGTATCCCCAAGACCACCAGGTCATCGCCCGCGAGATCCTTCACTGCGGTCGCCAGCCTCATTCCTGTTTCGGACCTGTCACGGAAGAGCGCCTTGCTCGTCGTCATCCCCGACGCCCAGGATGCGGGGGTATTTGGTCGGGGCCCCCGTCGACAGAGGACAGTCGAGCCGTGCGCAGAATTTCAAGCGTCCCTCTTCGCCCGACCACCCATACTTCCCAAGACTCTCTGACGCGCAGGTCTACCCTCTTGAGCCTCCCCTGCGGAACCGCCAGTATCCTTCTTACCGAGGCGGAAGCGATCAGGTTGGACTGAAGGGACAGGCTGTCGTAGCGTTTCGTCCTAAACCTCTGCATGTTGGGATGCGTCTCGCACT
>JASHUK010000058.1 GCA_030040055.1 Nitrososphaerales archaeon
AGCGGCCTACAGTCGCGCGCATCCTCGCTACTGGGCGTATGGAATGTAGGACACTCGGACTTCGGGTCCAAGGGAAAGAATGTACGAGTATCCCTGGGGCGGACAAGGGACAGGTCCGAGTGAGGGAAAACTCCCAGCCGTCTGGTTGACAACCGAAAGTCCGACGGAAATGGGAAGAGGTGGGCAGAATCCCGGGATTGACAGATAGTAGACCCCAGCCGCACCAGCCCCCGAGTCCACGGTGTAGCCTATGACTAGGGTCGAGTCGGGAGCCAGGGTCACGCTTGACGTGTTGGCAACGACCTGCATCTTCGCAGTTGGCGTGATTTGGAACTCCTTCACCCCCCCCTGCAGTGTGACCAACTCTCCCAACCCTATGAGAGCGCCAACCGAGACGTTGGCATAATGACTATCTGAGTGATTCTCATAGGTCATGCACATCATAACTGAGGAGTTCGGGGCAATGGAGAGCAACAATTCACCTGGCAGGGACTGGTTGGAAGTTGCCGCCGCGAACTGCGAAGATACCTGGTATCCGGAACAGCCACCCAGCACCTGCGACGAACAGGATGCTCGACCAGCATTGCACGACGGAGAGACCCCACCTCCAAGCTGCCCCGGAGTGACAGATGTGAATCCTACTGTAGTACAAACGACCAGACCAATGAGAACGTAGGTATAGCTCAACCGACCTCGGTCCAGCATCGTAGCCCCTGGTTCGATATTCGGCACTGGCGTGATAAAAGTGTTTAGAACTAATATAAGGAAGGCAGGGACAGGTTGTGTGTTTGCTCAGGACATCTCGGCGAAAGAGTATGCGCAAGGACGGAGCCCGAATCAGCTGACTGCTCTTCGTTTCGTTTCTGTTTCTTCTCGCTTCAGCGTCTCCCGTTAGTGCGTCGGCAACGGGGCAAAAGGGAGAGTTTGTTCTTACACCCTTTGGATCCGCACCAATTGAGTGCGTCCACGGCGTGCCGAGTGGATCGACTATCCTATCGAACAACACAGTTGTGCTGCCGGATTCTGAGAGATTGTCGTTTCCTAGCTGTGCTACTTCCCCGACCGTCGGCGCCTCGTCCGGAACGCCATACACCGACAACTGGGTGGAGTGGGCTAATTTCAACTACAATGGCGATATAACCTTCCTAAGTGGAAACTGGAATGTTCCCACCCTCCCTTCGAAGACGGGTGGACTGGTCTATCTCTTTGATGGGCTCATACCTGCAGCGAGTACTTCTGTCATTCAACCCGTACTCCAGTATGGTAGTGGACCCGCCGGAGGCGGAAACTATTGGATGTGTGCCAGTTGGTACGTCACTGCAAGCAGCTACTACTATGCAACGCCCATCAACGTATCGGTGGGTGCCAATCTGCTGGGCCAGATGTCATGGATAGGTAGCACCGGCCAGTGGTACATTAACTGTCAGAATAACAATACAGGCGGGGCGTCACTCTTGTCGGTGTCCAAGAACATAAAGGAGACAGGCGCCTATCTGGCGCTCGAGGCGTATAACATTGCAAGTTGCAACGAATATCCAGCCTCGGGATCAACAACATTCACCAATCTGGGTGTTCAAGCTGGAGTGACTGCAAGCTGGGTGGGCAAAGTCTTAATCAACGATGGATGTGGAGAAGCCGTCCATGTGCACGAATCAACGCAGTCAGTGACGCTTGACTATTGATTACCACGACACACGGGACTCTCCTAGTGTCTTTTGCATCCGCGTAGCGGCGCTATTGAACCGTCTGTCAGTGCCCGACTGGATGGTTCTTGAGCCTAGGCCCGAGTTCGAGCTTCGTCAGCCCGCCGCTCGGGCGCTCCCGCGATCTTGGCGCCGACCGTCATCGTGGCTTCGACGGTAAGGTCGGCGATCAGGCGGATCTCCGCCCTCTTCTGCTCGCTCAGCTTGCGCTCCTTCATCCTGGGCGCAGCCCCTCCTCCGCCCGTTTATACCTTTCAGACAGCTCCTCGTACAAGAGCGTCGCCTCCAGCGAGCTGCTGAACAGGATTTGGACGACCTTCCCCGCGTGCACCAGCCTTATCGAAGTCGTCCCGATGTCGAACTGGTCTCCCTCGACGTCGCTGCTCAACGGATTTGGAGACTGCCTTGGGCTTTAAAGCGCTATCCCGCCGCTCAGGCCACGCCTGCGAGCGGCTGCTGCACCCGCTTCGTCTGCGACTGCTGCTTGACCGCTTTCGTCGTCTTGCTCGCGCCCTTGTACAGGAAGTAGGCGAGGAAGAACAGGGCGACGGCTATGGCGCTGAGGTAGAACCCTGCCCCGAGGCCCACGGATGATCCGAGGTCTACGGTCATGGACTGTGCGAAGAAGGCGGCCATGGTGAGCCCCATCATGCCGTAGATGCCCGGGTGGGGTCTGATCCTCTTTCCGAAGATTTCCACGAGCCCGGCCACCAGCATCGCCGGCCAGAAGACGAGGACGAACGCGAAGGACACCAGAAGGACAGGATAGCTCATCGACGCGGTTGTGAGCATCGCCCCCAGTCCGGAGTTTGTGGCCGCCGAGGACGGCCCGCCGCTGGCGAAGTTGAGCATGATCTGCAAGCCGTCGACGAGCGTGTAGGCGCTCTGGTGGACCACGAACCACCTTAGGAACCCGGACACGAATACGGTCATGAACCCTATCGCGGCCACCGTCTTGCCCCAGCTCGTCATTCGTCCGCCGTTTTATCTTAGCCGTTACTTAAGCATTTAGACGTGAGACTATGTGTTTTCTAACTTCAGACACCGTCAGATTGGCACCCTGGCGACGTCGGACACCCTGATCCCCGTCGCCACCCCGGCGAAGTATCCGAAGGCGTACAGGACGACTGTCACGGCGAGCATGATCCCCAGTATCGCGGCGAAGTCGCCGAAGAACGGCTTCCCGGAGATCACGGTGCTGTAGTAGGTGACCGTGGCCAGTATTATGACGGCCAGCGTGAGCGACGACCCGAGGGCGACGTACATGTCCCTGGTGAGGAAGTAGGGAGTAGCCAGGATGATCGCGGTGACGAAGTAGGAGACCCCCGTGTAGGCGGCCGAAAGCCTCGCCGAGCCTTCGAAGCCCTGCTTGGCCTGTGCGAACGCGGCGGAGGCCATGGCTAGGGAGGCCGCCGCCCCTGCTATCACGCCGGCCAGGCCCGCGTACTCGGTCCTGTCGTATATGCCCAGCGAGCCGGCGTGGATCCCGGTTATCTCCACCAGCGCGTCCGCCAGCCCGAGGACGATGAAGGAGATGTAGGTGACCGCCGAGCTCTGTATCCGCCCGGCGAACTCCTTCTCGTGCGCCTCCTCGTCCGCGACCATCTCGTCGAACTCCTTCCTGTCGCCTTCCGGTATCAGCGGTGCCAGCCCCTTGTACTCCTTGACCACAGAGCCTTCGTGCCGGTCGAGGTATCGGGAGGCGAACGTCAGGCCGAAGAGCCGCCTGAGCAGGAGCGTCCAGCCGACCTTCGCGCCGTTGAGGCGCGGCTCCCGTCCGGGGGCGTACTTCTTCCAGAACTCGTAGTGCCGGCGCTCGGTGTCGGACAGCCGCTTCAGGACGTCGGCGAAAGGGCTCGAAGGATCGACCGTGTCGGCGAGCCGGGCGTACAGGGCCGAATCCGTGAACTCGTCCGACATCTTGGCCTCCGCGACCTTCGCCAGCTTCTGGTCATCCTTCGCCATGTGAAAGGCTCGCCCGGGCCGCGGTATTTGAAGGGTGGGAGAGCTTCGCTACTCCAGAAACAGGGCCGGCTTCAGCGGGAGCGCGCCCCTCCCCCGGTCGCCAGGGTCCTTGGTCCCCTTTGCCCCCGCCTTCTGGACCACGACCTCCAGTCCCAGCTCCTTCCCGACGAAGCCCGCCGCCTCGCCCAGGGCGCGGTATTCGTCGAAGCGGGGGTGCGCCAGGATCATCCCCTGCAGGCCGTCCCCCAGCTCGTAGGCCACCTTCAGGGCCCTTCCCGGGTCGATCTTGACCGAAGCGAACCTCTTCGCCACCGCGCCGATCCCTCCGTTCGACTTCCTTGCTTCAAGGAGGGCAACGAAGTAAGAGCTCGCCTCGTCAGAGGCGACGTAGACGTTCAGCCTGGTCTTCGACCCCTTCACCACCTTCAGGACGTTCCGAGCGTCTTCGGTGAGGCGGGCCACGGCCGTCTCGGCCAGCTCGGCTTCCGTGTCCAGGGGGAAGTCCCTCTGCGACGGCCAGTCCGCCTGCGCGATCAGTCCCTTCCCGCCCAGCTCGTGGTTGAGCTCCTCCGCCATGAACGGGGTGAACGGGGAGATCATTCTGGCCCATGCCTCGAATGCCTGCTGTAGCGTCTCCCGCCTTGGGTCTCCGCTCCTGTGTATGTACCAGCGGATGTCGTTCCAGGTTTCCAGGAAGGCCGTCGCCGCCGCCCTCCGTATCTTCATCTCCTGCATCGACTCGGTGACCGTCGCGATCCTCCGGTTGATCGTGGAAATCAGCCAGGCGTCTAGCGCGCCCGCCTCCCGATCTGAAGCGGCCCTCAGCCACTTCTTGACGAAGGGGACCACCGACTCCACCTTCTCCTTCGCGTCCTGGGCGCTCTTGCCGCGCCAGTCGGCGTCGTCCATCCCGTCAGCCGTCAGGGCCAGGGCCAGACGGAAGGCGTCAGCCCCGTACTCCTCGAGCGCCCCCCGCCACGTGACAAAGTTCCCCTTCGTCTTGCTCATCTTCTTCCCTTCGATCTGGATCATTCCGTTCACCCCGAAGCCCCTAGGCCACTGTTTCTCGGGGAAGAGCGCGGCGTGGTGGAAGGCGAAGAAGGTGAGGTGGTTCGGGATCAGCTCCTTCGCGGAGTTCCGGATGTCCACGGGGTACCAGTAAGAGAACTCGGTCCTCATCTCCTTCAGCCGTTTCTCGGTCAGCCCCGCAGCCTTCGCGACGTTAGCAGGGTTGCCCTTCCCCAGGAAGATGTAGTCGCAGGCCTGCACGGTCAGGTTCTCCGGGGCGACCTTCTCCTGGTTGACGAACTTCGATATGGTGTAGTACGCCATGTATATGGTCGAGTCGCTAAGAGTCTCTACCAGCCACTCCTTGTCCCAAGGGAGCCTCGTCCCCATCCCGGAGCGCCTCGCGCAGGGCCAGTCGTTCAGCCACTCGATGGTGGAATAGAACCACTCCCTTGCCTCGGGGGGGAAGACGTCGGCCCTCTCGATCAGCGTCCTGGTCCTGCTCTTCCACTCGGGGTTCGAGTAGTTCAGGAACCACTGGTTCTCCAGGACCTTGACGTAGCAGCGCGTCCCGCACCTGCAGACCACCTT
>JASHUK010000059.1 GCA_030040055.1 Nitrososphaerales archaeon
CCGATCGTCACCACCAGAGAGAACAACGTCTGGTCGATCAGCCCTATCTGGTAGGCGGTCGCCGCTATCACCAGTTCGACGAACCCTCTCGAGTTCATCAGGAAACCTATCGCCACGCTCTCCACCTGCGGAAACTTCGAGAGCCGGGCTCCTGTATACCCTCCGACCAGCTTGCTGGCGACCGCCACCACCAGCAGCGCGGCGACCAGCCATGGAAGCGACGCGAGGGTCGATAGCACCAGTTCGGCCCCGATGAACGTGAACGCCAGGGGGCCGAAGAAGCCGAGGGTCCCTCCTCGAATCGCCTCCGTGGCCTTCTCCAGCTTCTCCGAGCCCGTGAACTCGCTCAGCAGCAGCCCGGCGAAGAACGCCCCGATCACGAGCTGCAGCCCTGACCACTCAGCAAGAAGCGATATCCCGACGGCGAGTATCAGCAACATCGCGATGAACGACCCCTGCGTGCGCATCTGCAAGGCCAGCCTGTCCGTCCACCTTCGAACGCGCTCTATGTTCGTCCTGAGTAGCCTCTCGCAGACCACTACGCCGACGAGGAATACCCCAATCTTCACCAGGGTGACCGCTATCGTCCCGTAGTCTGCCGAGGAGCTCGCCGAGAACTGCTGTATCATGCTGAGGGCGATGAAGGAGATTATGTCGTCGATCACGCCCGCGGCTATCACCGTCGCGCCCAGGTCTGTGTTGAGCAGCCCGAGCTCCATCAGTATGATCGCGTTGACGGGCACGGCCGTGATCGAGACTGTGAGCCCGACCGTCAGTGCGCTGGTCAGCCCTATGCCGAAGGCGTGCGCGACCCACGTACCCGCTGCGAATGGTATGGCGAAGGCTATGGAGGAGACGACCGCCCCGCGTCTTCCAGCGGCTATGATTTTGGCCGGCCTTACCGCGAGCCCGGTCAGCAGCATGATGAAAAAGAGCGCGACCGTCTCGACGGTGGTGAGGTCAGGCGTGACCTGGACGACGTTCAGGACGGACGGTCCGATCACCACCCCCGCCAGCAGCTGGCCGACGAGAGCGGGCTGACCGATTCTGTTGAAACACTCCCCGAGCAGCCACGCGCCGGCCAGCATCAGGAAGATTGCGAGGAAGAACTCTACCAAGCGCCGACCCACCGAGGCACTACTCTATCCCCAGTCCTGGATCGTAGGACGCACTGACAGGTAATAAGCGCGAGAGCGGAGAGCGAAGGCAACTCGGGTCGGGCGCACGAGGGCACGCCTTCTCCAGGTCAGTGGTTCGCGTAGTAGTCCGCTACCGCCTTGAACGACTCCTTCGGCTCCCACGGCATGTCCGGGTAGGTCGTCCCCCGTCTCCCTCCCTCGAAGTACTTGACGAGGCTCGTGCTCGCCATGTCGAGGTCGAACCTCGGGTTGTCGCTGTACGGAGTGACCTGGGAGATGAACTGCGACACGAAGGTGCCCTCCACCCCGGCCCCCTCGAGAAGGGCCAGCTGCTCCCTCAGCTTCTTCGCCTGCCACGCCTCGTCCCTGGAGTGCACCCCCCTCAGGTGCGGGCGGATGAACCTCCCCAGGACCGGAAGCTTGTTGTGGAGGTATTGGGAGTTGAGGTCTATGATGTTCCCGCCGAGCCCCGCCGTGCTCAGGAACCCCTCGGACCCGATGCCCCCTTCGCAGGTACCGTAGCCGAACTCGGTCACCACGACCGGCTTCCCGTGGGCGAAAGCCGGCTTCAGCATGTCAAGGTACCTGTCCTCTATGCTCGCGATGCGGTAGTGGTCCACCCCCACGTAAGAGAACTCGGCCCAGTCCACCTTCTCCCAGACGAGGGAGGAGTAGGCCAGCCCCCCTTTGAACGACTGCCTCGCCGCGTTGACCGCCTTCGTGAGGAAGTCGTTCAGGGGCTTGTTGTGCTCCCCCGCCTTGGCCCGCGGGACCAGGGTCGGGTTGCCCATCCTCGCCGCCAGGCTCTTCCCTTCGAATATCCCCCTCATGAACAGGGAGAGCTCGGCCCCGATGCTCAGGATGACCTTGTCCCCCCACCGCTCCCTCAGCGGCTCCGCGGCAGATGCGGCCTTCTCTATGTAGTCGAGAGTCGCCTGCTGGTCCTTGTCCCATAGCCTCGGGCAGAACCAGACGTCGAGCCCCGCGTCCAGGGCCATCCCGGAGGCCGCCGTCAGTCGAGGAAGGTCCTCGCCCAGCACGGCGACCGCGGTGCAGTGGAGGTCTCCCCTGATTATCTCGAACTCGCGCCGGACCACCTTCGGGTCGAACACCGGACGCCAGTCGAAGCTCATCCTCAGCCCCGCGTCGTAGTTGACCCCCTTGACTCTCAACGCCCGCGCGAGGCGTTCCGAGGCCTCTGATATCTGCGCTTGGTGCTCTGACCGCCGGCTACAGCTTCGCGGCAGAAGGCTTGCGGACCTCTATCCTGGCTCCGATGACCAGCTGCTGGTCGACGAACTCCTTGCCCGAGTCCACTATCCGCAGGGTGATTTCGACTACGCCTTCCTCGGCCGGCGCCTGCCAGACGATCTCCCTCGCGTTGCCGGTCGGGACCCCGTCGAACTTCCCCCTCGTCGCCTTCCACTCGTAGTTCAGAGTGTCGCTCATCGCCAGGTTGCCGGAGTCGGGCCTCTTGCAGACGGCCCCGGGTATGCACTGCATTGCCAGCACGTCGTTGTCGTCAGCCTTCGCCTGGAACCTGACGTGGTCCCCTGGGGCGCAGGACTTCGCCCCGTTGATGAGCGCGTTGATGGGAGACCCCTGCTTCCACGTCGAGGCGTTCTTGCAGTCGCCGACGCTTCCGGGGAGGTTGACCGGGTTGGTGACCTCTGTCGGGTCAGCCGGCCACCACTCGTAGACGTACTTGTCCTTCGCCGTCCTGGTTATCCTCAGGTGCAGGCCGAGGTTGAGGGCGGCGTGCTGCGTGGGCTCCTTGCTGGGGTCGTTGTGCTGCATCGTCACTTGGACCTTGACCTCCACCGCAGCCGCGGGGTCGGGCGACACTTTCGCGATCTCCGGGGGCTGGTAGAGGACCTGCTGGCCGCTGTCCGCCCTGGCCGGGGAGCCTCCGCTCGCCTGCACGAAGCCTCCTCCCCCTGACCCTATCTCCCAGTCGAACCGTGCCAGGGCGTCCACCCCCAGCCACGTCCGCGAAACCGTGTCGGTGCAGTAGCACTCCTGGACGATTATGTGCGAGTCGTAGCCCTTGGCTGCGAGCGGGATCGGGACCAGGCTCGAGTGCTCCTCCTTCGTGTACGCGTTCGTCCCCCCTGCCGCCGCGGACAGGCCTATCTTCTCGAACTCCCAGTAGTACTTCAGGACGCACCCCGGAACCACGAGGGTCGTCGTTGGGGGCGGCGGAGGAGGCGGAGGCGTCACGGGAGGAGGCGGGGGCGGCGGTGTCACCGGCGGCTCCTCCTTGCCGCCGAGCCTTCCAGTGAGCCAGAGGAACAGCAGGATGAGGATAAGGATCACGAAGATGATTCCGACCCCTATCCAGACGTCGTCGTTCGTCCCTGCGCCTTCGCTAGGGGTGGTTGTGGTCGTCTCTGAGCTCGTCGTGCTCTTGCTCGTGGTGCTCGACGAAGACGTCGCTGCGGACATGGACGAGCTCGAAGCCGAGGTCCCAGTGTCGACCTCCCCCGCGTAGACCTTCGAGGTGAGTCCGCCGGCGCAGATGAAGTATGACGAGAGGCTCCCATAGAACACCACGCACACCAGCCAGTATGTCGCGATCGGGAAGGCTCCCCCCGTTATCCACGTGAGCGGGAACGGGTCCTCGGCAAAGTGCACGCCGTCAGTCGAGACGCTCCCGGTCGTGTCGCCACCCGCGCAGATGACCGTCCCCACCGTGGAGTTGTTCGGGTATACCGCACAGGCCGTTCCGTAGATTGGCACTCCGCCGGCCCCGGTCGATCCGGAAGCGGCCCCGTAGTCGGTGGTCTCCGTCCACGGGCCGACGCCGTCAGCGCTGAGGGTCGCCACGAATACGTCGCTGACGGGAACATAGGAGACCGTCCCGCCGACGCAGATGATCTTCTCTCCAGTCTGCGTGCACGCGGTGGCGCCGATGGCGACTCCCCCGCTGCCCGTGTCGCCCGAAGACGCCCCGTAGTCGGTGGTCTCCGTCCAAGGACCGACTCCGCTCGACGAGAGCGCCGCATAGAAGACCTTCGATGTCCCGCTGCTGTTTCCGACGCAGTAGATGTAGCCGCTATACGCTACGCAGGAGTACTGGAACCCCGGTGTCCCGCCAGTCCCCGAGTCCCCTGAGCTTGCCCCGTAGTCCGTCGTCTCCGTCCAAGGACCGACCCCTCCGGAGAGGGAGAGCTGAGCGTAGAAGACCTTGCTGAGTTCGCCGCTGTTTGTCGCCCCACCGACACAGTAGATGTATCCGGCATACTGAACGCAGGAAGGCCACTCGATTGGAACTCCGCCCGCACCTGACGTCCCCGAAGCGGCTCCGTAGTCCGTCGTTTCGGTCCAGGGTCCGACGACCCCCGTCGTGGAGACCTCGGCATAGAACACGTCGCTGATGTCCGTTCCTTGGCTGTTCTGGCCGCCGACGCATTCGACATACTCAATGTAGAAGACGCATGACGGCCCCAAGATTGAGATACCCGTGGACCCTGTTGTCCCCGAGCTCGCGCCGTAGTCGATCTGTTCGACGAATGGACCAACATTCGTAACTGGACTGGGGTTCTGCGCGGAGGCTTTCGGAAGGGAGACGGCCCCGAGAAAGGCAAGCGCTAGCAGGAACACGACGGCGAACGTCACGGACTTCCTCGCGACGCGAGGGGCCCTTTCCAAGGCAGCAGCACGACACATGTTAGATATATAATACTATGTCGCGTCTTTAGGGTTCTTCTTCACACAGACGACAACAATCTTGCAACTCTTGCAGAGTCTGCGCCGGCCAGCTCCCGCTACGCCCTTTAACCGAGCCGCAGCAAGGAAAAGACGTGCAGTGGCTTTCCCTCGAGCTTGAGGGTCGCGGCGACCTATGCTCCCGGGTGACCCGCAAGTACCCGGGCCTTCTCGCGGCCCGCTGGCCGGTGGAAGGAGGTTGGGAAGCCCTGGAGCTGTTCTGCAGGGAACCGATAGTCATGCGGCACGTCGTGGACGACTTCGCCGCCCTGGACAGGCGCGGGGAGTTGAAGGTCCTGGCCAAGGAGGTGTCTTACCACGACGTGGTGATCCTGGCGGTCAGCCGTGCACGGCGCCGGAAGAGAGAGCCATCTCCGGATGAGCCCTTCGAGGCCGTCGCCCGGCATGCATGCATCCCGATGCTCCCGATCACTTACGAAGGCGGAAGGGCGCACTTCAGGGTGGTGGCCCTGTCTGAAGGAGAGATACCCAAGATGCTGGGCGAACTAGGGAAGGCAGGAAAACTGACGGTCGGGGCGAGGATCCCCGTGAAGGACATACCGGTCGGAGAGCCCTTCGGCTTCTCCGCGGGCGAGCTGTTTTCGCGGCTGACCGACAGGCAGGCAAGGGCATTCCTCTCCGCGGCAGGGCTCGGATACTTCCGGGTCCCGCGGAGGACGAAGTACGCCGCGATGGCCAAGGTAGCAGGCGTCCCGCGGACGACGTTCGAGACGCACGTGAGGAAGGCCGAGAGCAAGATCGTCGGCGCGCTCGCCCCGTACATGTCGGTGCACTTCGGGCTGAGCCCGTCGGGGGTTGCGCCCTCTCTGGAGTTCGCCTCTGACAGCGGTCATCTGACCGCTAACCACTATTATCGGCCGACGAAGAGTAGGGCAGCCATGGAAACGGTTGCGGTGTCCGAGGAGTTCTTCAAGGCGATAAAGGAGGGGAAGGAAACGAAGGTCCGCCAAATGCTCCAGCGCAACGGAGACCTTGCGAACTCGAGGAGCCAGCAGGGTATGAGCGCGGTAACGGTCGCGACCTACTACTCCCAGCCGGAGATCGCTCAGATCCTGATTTCGAAGGGGGCCAGGCTGGACCTCTTCGAGGCCGCGATGGCGGGCCGACTGGACATCGTGAAGGAATGGATCGGCACGCCCGGCATGGGTGTCAACTCGCTCTCCGGCGACGGATTCACCCCGCTGCACCTGTCGTCCTTCTTCGGGCACCCCGACATCGTCAACTATCTCTTGTCAGAAGGCGCAGATGCGAACCTGGTGGCAAAGAACGCGACCAAGGTAAGACCACTCCACTCGGCCGCGGCGAAGAGGAGGCTCGAGATATCGAAGATGCTTCTGGAGCATGGGGCGGAGGTCGACGCGAGGCAGGAGGGCGGGTTCACGGCGTTGCACGCGGCTGCGCTTCACGGCGATCTGAAGCTGGCCAAGGTCCTGGTCGAGCACGGAGCGAACCAGGAGCAGAAGACCGACAAGGGGAAGACGGCGCTAGACCTTACGGGCGAGACCTCTCCAGAGGGAGGTTCAAAGGCCGCCCGAGCCAGGGTCGCCAGGTACCTGAAGTCGAAGTCCTGAAGCCCAGCGACCGTCAAGGAGTCCTGCACTTCCATAAGCTCCAACCAGTTCCGGCAGCTCTTCCGCAATAAACGACAGTTTACCGAACTGACTGAATCAGTAAACGGGGACACCCTCTTAGTAAAGAAATATATACCCCTCCTACCAAGGGGATAAAGGCGCATTTACTAATGGATGAAGAAAAGGACCTAGAAGAGATGAAGGCCGAACTCCGGGACGAGATAAAGTCCCTCAGGGAGGACATCAGACGCGACATCCTCAGCTCGCTAAGGGGGACCGAGGGGGGGTCGATCAGGGTCGAGCTCGGCAGGGACGACGTCGAGGGGACCCAGGCGTCAACGGTGGTCGCGAAGGACCTCGTCAAGCTGATCAGGGAGAACGTCAGGTCCAGCCTGCTGGAGAAGGGGGAACGGGCGGTCGATGACCTTGTAGGGGGGATGCCCGAGGACACGGCTGCAGACCTCCTGAAGTCGCTCGCGAACACCGAGCGGCTCAAGATCGTGAAGCTGCTCTACCTGTCCGACCGGACCTTTTCTGACCTGAAGGCCGCGACGGCCCTCGAAGGAGCGTCGGTCTCGCACCACCTGAAGAGCCTGCTGGGGATGGGGCTGGTCTCGCACGGGGACGAGGGCGGCTACCTGCTCACCAAGAGAGGAAGGCTTCTTGTCAGGACGCTGGCCCTGATGAACGAGGCGCTGGGAGGAGAGAAGGTTGATTGAGATAGGACGCGGGCGGAGGTCGTCACTCGTCACCCACAGGCTGGCTTCCACCTTCGGCTCGATGGCCGCCATTTTGCTCGTCATCTGGCTCGCAAGGGGCCTCCTGTCGCTGTCGCAGTACTCTGCCCAGATACTGGAGCTGAGCTTCGGGCTCGTATTCCTCGGCCTCCTCCTGGGTACACGGACACGCCTGGGCCCGCTGAGGGCGGTGGCGAGCTTCCTAGCCCGCATCGCTGGGAGTTGCGTCATAGTGATCGTCCTGATCTGGTTCTTCGAGTGGGTCGACGCCGTCCCCGCCGTCGTCTCCGGGCAGGTGACGAACCTGGTCATCGCGGCGATAGCGTTCGGTCTCCTCGCGTTCGCCTTCGAGGCGCTCGCCCCAGCAAAGAGGGGCGTCTATCCGACGGGCCAGGCGATGATGGTACCGGCAGGCTCGGAGGTCGCGACCGGTAAGACCACCGTCACGGTCAAGACAGACTCGATCGCCCTCCCGATAGCCCGCCGCGGGAGGACGGTGGGAGCAATCCTCTACGGAGACATTAGGGCTTCCTTCGACACGCCGATGGGGCCAGTCACGGTGCCCTTCGCCGGACCGATGACCACGTTCGGCATGCCCTTCAAGGGGCAGAAGGCGGACAAGGACGACGTGAAGAGGCTCGCGGGGGACAACCTCGACCAGCTGATTGAGAAGGCGCGCGTAGAGCAGGCCGTGACCAGGGGAGACGGCCACCGAGCCACCATCGACCTCCCCTTCATACACATCGACGAGGACTGGTTCGGGGAGTCGGTCGAGTTCGGCCCGCTGCGCGTCAGGAGCGGCCCTGACGGCGAGAGCGTCAGGATAGGCGCCTTCGAGCTATCCTCGGAGGAAGACAAGCACGGCTACCACCACCGCAGGGCGAACTGGCTTGCCAAGGGGGTTCAGGACGCTTCGTACATGCGCGTTTCTGACGACGGGACCTCCGCCAGGTGGAACGGGAGCTCGCTGTGGATGAGCGGGGACTCGATGGACTTGGCGACCGGGTCGGACGGCTTTCGCTACACTCCGGCCGAGGTCAAGACCTTCTCGCCGCTGCACACCCTGAACGTCGGCCGGGAGAAGATGACGCTCGACACCCGCAAGTTCACCCTGAACGTTACGGACGACCTGGTTGTGTTCAGGCCCGAGAACGGCTCGAAGAGGAGCATGGACTCGCCGGAGCTGGCGAAGGACCTGAGGAACGTCTTCTCCGAGGAGGCGAAGAAGCACATCCAGGACGTGATCAAGGGTCTGCCGATCGACCTAGACGAGATGCTTTCCAGCACGGAGGAGGTGCTCGCAAAGTATGGCTGAGCGACAAGGAGCCGATGGGCGGTGCTCGGACCGCCCGATGCCGGCGCAGCCTGACCTGGCGAGAGATACCTACGCGTGGCCGCTGGCCAGAGCGGGGGCGTGTAGATAGCATGAGCGGGAGCGACAAGGTGATCGCCGTCGAGAACCTCAGGCACACCTACGACGGGAAGAAGTTCGCCCTGGACGGGGTGACCTTCGACGTGAAGAAGGGGGAGGTCTTCGGCCTCCTCGGCAAGAACGGGGCCGGGAAGACCACGCTCATCAAGGCGCTGACCACCCTGATCAGCCCCACTTCGGGGGACCTGAGCATCATGGGGATGGACCCGCGCCACGAAGGGAGGGCGATCAGGAAGAGGATCGGCGTGGTGCAGCAGGGGGAGTCCTTCGACTTCGCGACAGTCGAGGGCAACTTCGACATCTACGGCGTGCTGTGGGGCGTCCCGAAGGACGTCAGGCTGAAGCGCCGCGAGGCCCTGATCGGCTCATACGGCCTGCAGGACGTCCGGAAGTCCCGGGCCTTCGACCTCTCGGGGGGGCAGAAGAGGAGGGTCCAGGTCGCGCGAGAGATGATGCACGACATGGACATACTGTTCCTGGACGAACCCACCACCGGCCTGGACGTCATAATGAGGAGGGAGCTGCTCGACTCCGTCAGGGAGCAGGCCCGAGGGGGGCTCACGGTGGTTTTCACCACGCACAACCTGGAGGAGGCCGACTACCTCTGCGACAGGGTGGCGGTCGTAGACGAGGGGAAGTTCCTGGCGATGGACACGGTAGAGAATCTGAAGAGACTCTACGGCGGCAAGAAGACCGTCGAGGTAACCCTGGCCGGGAGCGACGGCGGCACATTCTTCGAGACGCTCAAGACGAAGCTGGACGGGACGGAGATCAAGGTCGACGGCCCTTCGGCGCTCATCCTCACGGACGACCCCCGGGGTGCGCTCAAGCAGGTGGTGGAGCTTGCACAGGCGGCAGGCGTCCAGATGGACTGGCTCAACATACGGAAGAACACGTTGGAAGACGTCTTCATCGGGTCGGTGACGAAGAAGGAGGGGGAGTGATTGGTGGAGACACCTGCCATCCTGAAGCTGATGTACAGGAACGTGAAGGTCAATGTGGACCCCGGAACACTAATCATCCTTGTCGGGCTGCCGGCTATGTACCTGGTCTTCTTCGGCTTCGGGTTCGGCGCCATGATCGGCACCGCAGGCGGGACCACGGCCTACCTGACCTTCCTGACCCCGGGCATAATGTCGTTCCAGTGCCTCATGGCAGGGACCGTCGGCGGGAGCATGCTCTGGGCGGACAGGCGCTGGGGGATGCTCGCGCAGCTACTGGTCGGGCCCTTCACCAGACTGCAATACCTCTTAGGGATAATGCTGACCTCGCTGCTCTTCGGCTTGGCTGGAGGCCTGGTCATGTTCTTCGGGGCGCTGCTCCTGATCGGCTCGCTGAACGTGACCCTGTGGGGGATGCTCACCGCGTTCGGGGTGATAGCGGTCGGCTCGATCTTCTTCGGCTCCCTGATGCTCCTCATAGCTGGTCTGGTGAAGTCGAACAACGCCTACAACAGCATACAGATACTGGTCATCTTCGTGGTGAACTTCGCGAGCACGGTGTTCTACTCCTTCAGCACCAAGCTCCCGCTCCCCGTGCAGGTGCTCTTTCAAGTCAACCCGCTGACCTACGTCGCCAACGCAGCCAGGGGCGGCTTCGAGGGTGTCTTCCCCGCCTCTGACGTCTGGCAGGTCCCGCTGCTGGTGGTCGAGACCATCGTCGTGCTCGCCCTGGCGACCAGGGTATACGTGAAGTCTGACATCTCCTTCGTCTGACCCCGGGCAACCTTCTTATCCGGAAGGCCCGACGACCCGTCCGCAGGAAAATGGAGTCCTACACCCTCCGCTACGGGTTCACGCAGGAGTTCGACGCAACGCCGAAGACGGCGTACGAGTGGTGCGTCGACTACCGG
>JASHUK010000060.1 GCA_030040055.1 Nitrososphaerales archaeon
CCGCAGGCGTGGTCGAATGAGGAGAAGCGGACGCCTGTGGTCACGTGCACAAGTCAGAGCTGCTTCCGCTGCGTGGGCCGATAGGAGAGCAGCAGATTGCCAGAGTCGAACCTGCGTGTTCCTACGAGTTCAAAGTTCAATTTGTCATGCACCCCCTGAAACAGCGCTGAGCCGGCACCTATGGCAACGGGAACGACCATCAGCCTGAGCTCGTCAAGCAACCCATGCTGGAGGAGCGATACGGCGAGGTTGGGTCCCCCCACCCCGATCTCCTTTCCCGGCCCGTCCTTCAGCCGCAGGATCTCTGCCGGGTCGAGTTCTCGAACAAGCTTCACGTTCCTCCAGTTCTCAGTCTCGGAGACCTTGTCGAGCGTCTTCGAAAACACAAGTTTCGGGGTGTTGTTCATCAGGCGGGCGACTTCCCGGCCGTCCGGCGACATGGTTGCGTCTCCCGCCGTGTTCGGCCAGTACGACTCCATCAGCTGATACACTCTGCGCCCCCAGAGGAACAGGTCGGTTCCTTTCATCATCTCCATGGCGAAGTGGTTGAACTCGTCGTCGACGTTGTGCCAGGATAGGTCGTGGTTCGGTCCCTCGAAGAAGCCATCAAGGCTCACCGACACGAAGAAGTAGACTCTCCTCCTCTCGTTAGTCATGCTTTCCTGGCACTTCTGTCGGCTCTTACATAGAGCCACCTAATGAATTGTCACCCGGAAAGTCTACGGCCAAGAAGCGTCCAATTGAGACGGCTGTCAAGCAAGCTTCTAGCGTCGACCGTAGTGTTGGCCCAAGACAGAGAAGTGGAGCAGCACGAGGCTTCCCCACTCGTCCCCGGCCGCAATCGTGTAGACCCCCGGACTGCTGCTCCCCAGAGAGGTGACACCAACCTCATAGCTACCCTGACTAACCCAGCCACCATCGATGGCGTAGACTCTGACGGAGCTAGACCAGACGGGAGGGACCGAGTATGAGGAGGGCGACTCCGTTCCGGTCTCTATGCAGAAGTAGTTGGGCTGGCGAAGGACATCTCGCCCCAGCGATATGTTGGACACAGTGTAGTACCCTCTGTACACCACGTATCCGTAAGGCGCCAGTTGGACGCCGCACGGCCAAGAATCGTTCAGAAACGGCACGTACCAAGAATCAGCTCTCGACACCTGGACTACATGCAGGGTAGGATTCGACAGGGCGAGCACCAATGTGAATGAGCCGTTGGACCTGACCAAGGTTGAGTTCATCGACAGCGAGAGCGCCAGACCGTTTGAGTCGATGGCCTCGCACGAAGTGAGGAACCCACAGTCCGCGGTGTTACCGACCTTAGGCTGTGTCGAGCCTACCACTGCAGCGAGTCCAAGGACAGCGACCACTGCCACCAACACCCCGGCGAACGCCTTCCTACTGTCCAAACCCATCGGTCATGCAACGCGACACTGTCACTTAACCCTACGTGGAACCCCTCGCGTCCACCCTGCTCCGAGAGTCGTATCTTGGCGCTCATTACGGACCAATCTGTGCTCACTGTTCAGACTGACGAGGACAGTCGACCAGCAGCATGTCAGTGCCGGCGGCTCAGCGGGAGCTCTTCACGTGCCGGGAGTCTCTTCCCTGCGAAGCCCATGCCTTGGGGTACCTCTCCGGACTAGCGGCAAAGGCGACCAGGTGGGTTGCCTCCACAACGATGAAGGTCTCGGCCCCGCTGAGAGAGTCTGGTCCTCCGCGGAAGGCTAGCTTCCACTCCTTCGCGACCTTCGTATAGGCCGGTTCCTCTTTCCCAAGAAAGGAGGCCCTGCCGTGGCCCATGACGAGGAGACGACGTTCGTAATACGCGACAGCCGTGTCTGGACGGGCCCTGAGCCTTCTGGCCGTGGTCGAGTCAGGGCTTGAAGCCAGGTAGAACCGCCCGTGCAGAAATGCGGCGCTTCTTGGCGACACCCGAGGCTGCAACTTCGAGTTGGAGGAGGCGACCGAGACGAGCCGTACCCCGCTGAAGCCGGCGAGCTGCCTGGCAGACATTCGTTGGTTTCGGCTGAACCCTGCCAACCCCCCACCAGCTCCGTCGAAACTGGAGTCGAGCAGGCTCTGAAGGGACTTCAGTTCTGCGTCAGTCTCGAACATCGCCAGGGTTTCGGACTTGGTCACTTATCAAGATGGACGGCGGCTGGACATTCTCCTTGACATCTCGGAACGGAGCGTCACGGGTGCGGCGAGCCGTCTCGCCAGTCGCGCGAACTCAGACCGCCCCGTGAGCTCTGAGCAAGGCGGCCGTCGCCTCGTCCTTCCTCTCTTCCGCGACCTGAAGCAACGACTTCCCCTGGAAGTTCTTCGCTCCTAGGTCTGGCGCGACGTTGTCAATCAGCCAACCTGCCGCCTCCGTCCTCCCTCTCGAGACGGCGTTCACCAGGGCCAAGGTTGCGCCGTCCCTCGAACCCTTCCCCCAGACCACCTTGAGGAGCGTCACATCTCCGCTGAGGGCGGCGTGCGGGAGAAGAGGGATCTTGTGCGCGCCGACCGCGGCTGCGCTCTTCGGGTCCGCCGACAGCATCCTTTCCACGACCTCCCTTCGTCCGAGCATGGCCGCCGTGCAGATCTCGAGAGGAGCTCCCTTGGACAGTAGGAACTCGGCGACCTGGACCGAGCCGACCTGGGCTGCCGCCTGTATGGCAGTCTCAAAGTCGTCCGTTCCCCACTGATACCTCGCGTTCAGCAGGGAAGGGTCCTGCTCGAGCATTGACTTCACCTTCGGGAGGTTCCCGTGCCCCGCGATCACGAATTCCCTGACGGGGTCGGCGTTCGAGGCAGTGGACGACAACGCGGCTCTGCGTGCAGACGAAACTAATTAGGCTTGAGGAGGTCGGCCGTGGTGCTAATCGGGAACGTCCTTGATGGAAGGTCGGTCCCGGGCCTCGGCTAGGTTCCCATCCAGAGAGTTTCTGGAAGCCCTTCGAAGTGCCTGTCTCCTGTGAGCACCATGGCGTCGTTCGCTCTTGCGACGGCGAGGACTAGCGCGTCGAAGAGACTCGGCTTGCCCAGCCCCTCCTCTCTGGCCTTCCCTTCCAGCTGGAGGTATGCCCTTCCTGCCGCGAGCGCCGTTTCGTCGTCGATGTGTGCAGGCTCAGACGCTTCCAGAATCGTTGACAGTCTGCCACGAGTCCGTTGCTCTTCGACCCCTTCTCGAAGGTACTTTCTCGCGACTTCGGCGAGAACCGTGTCCGGAGTGATTACCGACTCGGCCTCCACCATCTTCTTCCGTGCGATCTCTCCTCTCGTGGTCCCTGAGAAGAGCTCTACCCAAGCGTAGGCGTCAGCTACGATCTTCACCGCGATCCGCTTCCTTGAATGTCTGAACCAGACCCCTGTCGGCGCCGAAAGCACTGTCGACAAGTTCCTTCCTGTGCCTGGCCACCAGCATCTGGATTGTGGCGTCGAGGGTCTCCTTGTGGAGCCTGTGCTGCAGCGTTGCGAGTTTCCTCGCCGTGTCCTTCGAGACTTTCACAGTCGTCGACTCCATTGTCGAGTATAGAGTATACCGGTATATTTAAGCCATACTAGGCGATGGACCATATGGCGACGCCAGATCTGGAGACTTCGAGTCCGAGTAGCAACTCGGGATTTCGGGAGAGCGATCCGAATAGGGGAGACTCTGTGTTCAAGCCGGCTGCTTGGCGCCGCACTTGGAGCAGTATATCGCCGCCAAGCTGATCTGGCCCCCGCAATTGGGGCAGAGCTTCGTAACTGGCTGGGACTGGGTGGGCTGGGCCGAGACCTGCGGGGGAGCTGAGTCTGCCGACGCGAGCCTTGCGGCATTCGAGTAGTAGAGGACCGTCACCCCGATCACGCTTAGCGGGGTGTAGAGGGCCGAAATCAGCTCAGCCGCGATGGTCCTTCCCGGCCCGAAGAGCTCCCCGACGAATGAGCTGATGAGAGCCAGGATGGCAATCGCGATTCCTAATATCAAGAGGAAGGCGAAGGTCTTGAGCCACCTCTTGGCGACCAGCCTGCGGCTCCTTCCCATGCTCTCCCTGACGCCCACGTTCTCAATCATGAGGACGGGGACGGCCAGAGAGAACATTATCGCCAGGATCACCCCAGGTACC
>JASHUK010000061.1 GCA_030040055.1 Nitrososphaerales archaeon
GCGGTTCCCGGACCTCAGGTTCGTGATGGCGCACTTCGGATGGCCGTGGCCCGAGGTGGCTGTAGCCATCGCGCTTAGGAACCCTAACGCCTACCTCGACGTCTCGGGTTGGAGGCCCAGGTACATCCCGCCTAGCGTATTCCCCTACCTGAACGGCGTCTTGCAGGACAGGTTCCTCTTCGGGACGGACTACCCGATGATGAAGCACGAGGAGTGGATGGAGGACTTCGAATCCAACCTGAAGCCGAGGCTCAGGGCAGGGGTGGCGGAGAAGCTTCTCCGCGGGAACGCCAAGAGACTGCTCGGGTCTTAGGGGGGGATAAGCTGTTGGGCCCGAAGCGGGACCCGCTTCCTACACGGCTCGTCGAGCTTGTGCCAGAATGAGACCTCTGCCTCGCCGTAGCTCCAGCAGAGGCAGACCTCTTCGCCGAACCTCTCAGCATGGAAGTCGAACAGGCCGTGGTCCAGGTCGGACACGGCCACTCCCAGGTCCTGCAGCTCCGCGACGCCCTTCGCGAACTTGTCCGCAAGGGCGTCCAGCAGCGCCGCCCTTTCTGCCATCTCTTCCGTGCGGAAGCCCAGGAGGTTGTACCTCTCCAGGTCTTCGTGCATCTCAGTGAGCACCTTCCTCCGCTCGATCAGGTCCCTCACCTTCGGCTTGATGTCGGAGAGGAGCTTCGACGCCTCCTGCGGAGTGAACTGATGATCGTTCCTAATTCCTGGCGTCGTTGTGCGCTCGCCCCCCTGTTGCTTGCGAGTCAGCATAAATTCCTTCGCAATCGAAAAACTCCAACGCTCGGGTGAAATATTGTTTATAATTCCGCCGCGTTCGATGCTCATTGATGTACACAGGACGCGGAGACGGCGGGGAGACCTCTCTTCTCGACTCACGTCGCGTGCCGAAGAGCCACGCCCTCGTGGAGGCCTACGGCGACATCGACGAGCTGAATTCGCTCCTCGGGGTCGTCCGCTCGGAGTGCCGCGACCGCAGCGTGGCGAACTCGCTGCTCGAAGTGCAGCGCCTGCTCTTCGTCGCGGGGGCCGACGCTTCGTCCGAGCTGAAGGGACCGCCGGGGGCGCCGAAGATCGCTCCGGACGACACCGAGAGGATAGAGGAGATGACGAAGTCGCTGCTGAAGGGCCTCCCTACCCTTCGCAACTTCATCGTGCCGGGAGGGTCCAGGACTGGGGCGCAGCTGCAGCTCGCCCGGGCGGTCTGCCGCAGGACGGAACGTCACTTGGTGGCGGCGAAGAATACCGAAGCCCTGAACCCGGCGCTGATCCCCTTCTTCAACAGGCTTTCCAGCTATCTGTTCAACCTGTCGAGGGTGGCGAACGAACGGGCCGGGAAGAAGGACGAGGTGTGGAACGGGGCTACTCGAGGTTCACGGAGACGTTCTTGATCCTTACGTAAGTGGAGATTACCTCGGCCCCCTGCTCTGTGCTGTTGCCGCTCTTCTTGAACCCGCCGAAGGGCGTCTGGGGGAAGGTGATCGGCTCCTCGTTGATGGCGACGATCCCCGCCTCGATGCTGCGCGCCGTGGAGTGCGCCTTGCGGAGGTCCGATGTCCAGACCCCGGCCCACAGCCCGTACTCCACCGCGTTGGCCTTCGTCACTGCGTCCTCGACGCCGCTGAAGGCCGTGACGGTCAGAACTGGCCCGAATATCTCCTCCTTCGCGACCGACATCTCGGCCGTGACCCCGTCCAGTATCGTCGGTGCATAGAAGTAGCCCGCCGCCACCCCCTCCCCCTCCGGCGCCGCTCCGCCCGTGACGAGCGTGGCCCCCTCCTGGATACCCTGCTCCACCCGTTCGGCGACCTTCTTGCGGTGCGAGTCGGCGACCAGGGGGCCCATCGCGGTATCGGCCTCCAGCCCGCTCCCGAGCCTCATTCCCTTCGCCCCCGCCTCCAGCCTCTCCATCATCTTCTTCTTCGCCCCCTCCTCGACCAGTAGCCTCGACCCTGCCCAGCACATCTGCCCCGCGTTCGTGAAGATGCCGTTGAGGACCCCCTGGGCGGCCTTGTCGAGGTTTGCGTCATCGTATACCACCACGGGGTTCTTCCCTCCGAGCTCCAGGACGGTCCGGGCCAGGTTCGTGGAGGCGAGCTCGGCCACCTTCATCCCGGTCTCGACCGACCCGGTCACCGCGACCAGCCGCACGTCAGGATGCCGCGCGAGCGACCCTCCCACTTCGTCCCCGCCCCCCGTCACCACGTTGAGCACTCCGTCAGGGAGCCCCGCTTCCTTGCAGAGCTCAGCGAACTTCAGCATCGTCAGCGGCGTGAACGACGCAGGCTTCACGACCGCCGTGTTCCCCGCCGCCAGGGCCGGGGCGAGGCTCCGCGCAGCCATCACCAGCGGATAGTTCCAGGGGACTATGTGGGCGGTCACCCCGAGAGGTTCCCTGACCGTGTAGTCCAGCCTGTTGCCAGGGACGGGTATCGTGCTCCCGTGGATCTTGTCGGCCAGCCCCGCGAAGTACTCGAAGTGCCTGGCTGACATGGCGATGTCTCCCTTCGCCTGCCCCAGGGGCTTGCCGTTGTTCAGCGTCTCGAGCCTCGCGAAGTCGGCGAGCTTCTCTCTGAGCGACTGCGATATCTTGTACATCACCCTTCCCCGCTTGCTCGGGTCCATCGCGCTCCACGCGGGGTTCCGGAGCGCCTCTTTCGCGGCGTCCACCGACGCCCTGACGTCCTCGGTGTCCCCCTTGGGGACGTGCGCCAGGACCTTGCCGTTCGCTGGGTTGAAGACCGGGTAGTTCCTCCCGGAGTGAGAGTCCCTCCACGCGCCTTGGACGAACATCTGGTAGCTGGTCACGTCTGACTGCAAGATGGGCCGCTCCGTCTCTCCTTGGAGATAACTCTTGCCTATCCTACGAGCTCGAAGGCGGCGGAGATGCCCTGGCCGACCCCGATGCACATGGTGGCGAGTCCGTATCTCGTCCCCGTCCTCTTCATCTCGTGGACGAGTGTGGTTACGAGCCTCGCTCCGCTGCAACCCAGCGGGTGCCCGAGGGCTATGGCGCCCCCGTTCGGGTTCGTCCTCTTGGCCTCGAACTCTGGCATCTCCTTCATGCAGGCCAGGACCTGGGCGGCGAACGCCTCGTTCAGCTCGATTATCCCGAACTCTTCGAGTTTCATCCCGAGCCTGTCGAGAAGCTTGCGAGTTGAATAGACCGGCCCTATTCCCATGTAGCTGGGGTGCACCCCCGCGGTCGCTGCCCCGAGGATCTTCGCCACCGGCTTCAGAGAGAGCTCGTCGGCCCTTCCCGGGTCGGCGACCACTACGGCCGCGGCCCCGTCGTTGATCCCGGAGGAGTTTCCTGGGGTCACAGTGCCGTTTTTCCTGAAGGACGGCTGGAGGGCCGCCAGCTTCTCGAGCGACGTGTCGGGCCTGGGCCCTTCGTCAGTAGAGATACCTTCAGGGGCCTCGGGGGTCCTGACCGGGACCACCTCGTCTCTGAACCTGCCTGACTTCCCCGCGTCGACGGCCTTCCTGTGGCTGGCGAGGGCGAACTCGTCCTGCTCCCTCCTCCCTATCGCGTACTTCTCAGCCAGGTTCTCGGCGGTCTCCCCCATCGAGAACGGCGGGTACTCCTTGGGGAAGGCGGGGTTCACGAAGCGCCACCCGATGGTGCTGTCTACGAGCGACACTCCCCCCCTCCCGAACGCCTTCTCGGCCTTGAGCGCCACCAGCGGCGCC
>JASHUK010000062.1 GCA_030040055.1 Nitrososphaerales archaeon
TGGCCAGCAAGCACAAGGCGGCCCAGAGGGTCGGGGTGGCATCGAGGAGCCACGTCCTCCCCGGGCGGGCGGCGGAGCCGGAGCTCGTCTCTCTGATCCGTGAGCTCAACGCGGACAGGAGCGTGAACGGGATACTCCTGCAGCTCCCTCTGCCCCCCCATATGGACGAAAGACGGGCGCTGGAAGAGATCGACCCCGGCAAGGACGTGGACGGGCTCACCGCCGCGAACGCGGGGCGCCTGGCGCAGGGGAATGGGGACATGGTCCCTTGCACCCCGGCCGGGGTGATGGAGCTGCTCCGCTACTACAAGATACGGGTCCGTTCATCTCACGCCGTGATAATCAACAGGAGCAACCTGGTGGGCAAGCCGCTCCACCACCTGCTTCTGGGGGAAGACGCGACCGTGACGGTCTGCCACTCGAAGTCTGCCGACCTCCCCTCCATCACCCGCAGGGCAGACATCCTCGTCACGGCAGTCGGGAAGAGGCCTCCGTTCGTCGTCACGGCCGGCATGGTGAAGGAAGGAGCGGTGGTCATAGACGTCGCGATGAACCGGGTCGACGGGAAGCTGATGGGCGACGTCGACTTCAAACCGGTCGCCGAGAAGGCTTCGTACATAACGCCGGTCCCGGGAGGGGTCGGCCCAATGACTGTGGCGATGCTCATCCGCAACACCCTGGTCGCCTCCAGGAGGCAGAGCAGCCTCGTGGCGCCCGAGGCGCGGCCATGATGGCCAAGCGCGAGGCCAGGGAGGAGGCGCTGAGGGCCAGGCGCTCGCTCACGGCCGACGAGGTCGGCTCGCTCAGCGCAGGGGTGCTCAGGAACGTCCTGTCGCTCCCCGAGTTCGGGAAGGCAGGGGTGGTCGCCTGCTACGTTTCGAAGGCCGACGAGGTCCGGACGCAGGAGATCATAGGGGAGGCGCTCTCCCGGGACAAGAAGGTTTTAGTCCCCAGGGCGGAGCCGTCGTCGTTCGGCTTGGCCTTCTGCCAGATCGGCTCTCTCGACGAGCTCAGACCCGGGCACTTCGGCGTCCTCGAGCCCCCTGGCGGGGTTCCGGAGGTCCCTCTCTCCGAGGCCGGCCTGGTCCTCGTCCCGGTGGTAGCTTGGGACGCTTCGGGGCGCAGGATCGGGTACGGGAAGGGCTACTTCGACAGGGCACTCAAGCACAGGGGCCGGGCGACCTCGGTTGGGCTCGCCTTCGAGTCGCAGCTCCGACGCTCGCTGCCCGCCGGGAGGTTCGACGCCCCCCTTGACGCCGTGGTGACGGAGAAGAGGGTGGTCAGGTTCGCGCAGGGGGGCGGCGCATGAGCGCGGCACCGGCGGTCGCGGTCGTCGCCGGGAGCAAGAGCGACCAGCCCATAACCGACGAGGCGGCGAAGGTCCTCGCCGAGCTGTCCGTCTCGCACGACGTCCAGTTCATCTCCGCCCACAGGAACCCCGACAAGCTGAGGGAGTACGTGACGAAGTCCCCCGCGAAGGTCTTCATCGCGGTCGCGGGGCTCTCGGCACACCTCCCGGGGGTGGTCGCCTCGATGACCACCAGGCCGGTCATAGGGGTCCCGGTCAACGTGAAGCTGAACGGCCTGGACTCGCTCCTTTCGATAGTCCAGATGCCTCCGGGGGTCCCGGTCGGTTGCGTCGGGATAGACAACGCCAGGAACGCGGGGATACTCGCGGCCGAGATCCTGGCGCTCAACGATCCCGCGGTGGGTGCGGCGCTTGGGAAGATGAGGGAGGCGTGGAAGTGACGCCCCAGGGAAGGTTCGTCCGCTCGGGGAAGGTCAAGGACATCTACGACCTGGACGAAGGGCACCTGCTCTTCCACTTCACCGACCGGGTTTCCGCGTTCGACGTCGTCCTCCCGACCACGATACCCCGGAAGGGGGAGGTGCTTTGCAAGCTCGGCGCCCACCTGTTCGAGACGCTCGGCGTCCCGAACCACATGGTCCGCATCGAGGGGAGCGACATGATGGTGGTCAAGAAGCTGAAGATGATAATGGTCGAGTGCGTGGTCAGGGGCTACCTCTACGGGAGCCTCATGGAGCGCGCGTCGAAGGGCGAGGTCGCCCTCCCGGTCGAGAAGGTCCTCGCCGCGCCGCTTCCTGCTCCCTACTTCG
Organism: Nitrososphaerales archaeon; assembly: GCA_030040055.1. Classification (GTDB taxonomy): domain Archaea; phylum Thermoproteota; class Nitrososphaeria; order Nitrososphaerales; family Gagatemarchaeaceae; genus UBA183. The sequence goes on from JASHUK010000062.1 coordinate 2,119, forward strand.
ACCCGACCACGAAGTCCGACGTCAAGGACGAGCCGATCACGGAGAAGGAGATCGTCGAAGAGGGCCGCATGACGGCCGAAGTCCTCGCGAGGGTGAAGAAGTCGTCTATCGACATCTACCAGAGCCTGAAGGACAAGGCCTCGAGGGCTGGGTTCATCCTGGCCGACATAAAGCTCGAGTACGGGATGGACGGGGACAGGATACTCCTAGGGGACTCGATAGGGCCCGACGAGTTCAGGATGTGGCCCGCCTCGAAGTACGCGCTTGGGAAGACCCAGGACAGCTACGACAAGCAGCCCGTGAGGGACTGGCTCGTGGCCCAGGGGTACAAGGCGAGGCTTGACGCCGCGAGGAAGGCAGGGGCCGCCGTCCCGCCTCCGCCACAGCTACCCGACGCCCTTGTCAGGGAGACGAGCGAGCGCTACATCGAGGTCTACAAGAGCCTGACCGGGAAGTCGCTGTAGGAGGGCTCTCGTTGAGCGGGGCTTCGTATGCGAAGTCGGGGGTAGACCTCAGGAAAGCCCTCAAGATGCAGGGGTCGCTCGCGGACATCCTGGGGCAGACCTTCGCGAGCAGGGCCGGGAAGTTCGGCCAGCCGCTGATGCCGATAGGGCACTATGCGGGGGTGATAGACCTGGGAGGAGGGACCGCCCTCACCATGCACACCGACGGCGTGGGAACGAAGGTGCTTGTGGCGCAGGAGCTCGGCGTGTTCGACACGATAGGGATAGACTGCGTGGCCATGACCGTGAACGACCTGATCTGCCTGGGGTCGGAGCCGGTGGCGGTGCTCGACTACATAGCCCTCGAGCGCCAGGACGAGAAGCTCGTCGAGGGGCTGTCTAAGGGGCTCGTCGAAGGCGCCAAGGAGGCGTCGGTCGCAATCGTCGGCGGGGAGACCGCCGTCTTGGGCGACATGGTCAAGGGAGTGTCGGGGCGGGGCTTCGACCTCGTGTCGATGGGGGTGGGGGTCGTGAAGAAGGACTCGATCATCGACGGAGAGGCGGTGGCGGAGGGGGACTCCATCGTGGGGGTCGCCAGCTCCGGGCTGCACTCGAACGGATACACGCTCGCCAGGAGGGCGTTCGCGCGCATGCCCATGAAGGAGGAAGTCCCGTCGCTGGGGTCGACGCTCGGCGAGGCACTGCTGACCCCGACTTCGATCTACGTAAAGCCCGCGCTCGAGGCGGTGAGGAAGGCGGAGGTGCACGGCATAGCCCACATAACCGGCGGGTCGTTCGCCAAGCTGACGCGGCTGGCCGGCCAGAGGAAGCTCCTCTTCGACATTCTGCTCCCGCCTCCCCCGGCGATCTTCTCGCTCCTGATGTCAGAGGGGGATGTTTCGGAGAGGGAGATGTACAGGACGTTCAACATGGGGGTGGGCCTGTGCCTCTGCGTCCCTGAGCAGGAGTCCAGGAAGGTCAGGAACGTCTTCGAGTCGTCCGGCTTCGACACCTACTCGCTGGGCTCGGTCCAGAAAGGGAGCGGGGTCCGGGTCAACGGCCTCAAGATGGCCTGAGAGTCAGAACTCAGGTCCCTTCGAGCCCTTACTCTTGTACTTGCGGACCACCGGGTCGACCCTCTGAGCCACGAACCTGTCGCACCGCTCCACGGCGTCCCCGACGTGCCCCCTGGGGTCCAGGAGGGACCTGACCTCGCCGCGGGTCATCTTCGACGAGACTGCGGGGTCCTTCATGAGCAGGCCGGCCAGCGGGTTAGCCTTCCCCTCCATCACCTCCTCCCACGCCCTGAAGGAGTTCTTCCTGATCATCTCGTGCAGCACCTGCCTGTCGCCCCCGCCCTGCGCCAGCTTCATCATCAGGGCCTCGGTCCCCGCGAAGGGGCCGAACCTCTCGAGGTTGCGCTCGATCATGGCCGGATAGACCCTGAGCCCGCGCATCAGGGACTCGTATATCGTCAGGCACTCGTCCACGGCGAGGAAGGCCTCCGGGAGGGCGAGGCGCCTGGAGGCGGAGTCGTCCAGGGTCCTCTCCAGGATGCTGTTCGACGCGTTCATCAGCCCCACCGTCGGGAGGACGGCCACGAACCTCGCAAGGGAGCACATCCTCTCCGCCGACACGGGGTTCCTCTTGAACGGCATCGCGCTGGAGCCGACCTGCTTCTCCCCTATGGGCTCGGAGAGCTCCCCGAAGGCGGGGGACTGCATCACCCTGAGGTCCAGCCCGAACTTGTGGCAGCTCTGACCGACGGAAGCGAGCGCGGACAGCACGAAGAAGTCCACCTTCCTCGGATAGGTCTGGCCTGACACGTCGAACGCCTCGACCCCCAGCCTCTCCATGACCTTCCGCTCGAGGTCGGCCGGAGAGCCCTTTCGCCCCATCAGCGCCTTGAAGCTGGCGGAGGTCCCTACCGCCCCCTTGACCCCCTTCCCCTTGAGAAACCTCTCCTTGACGACCTCTATCATGGCTACGTCGGTGACCAGGTCCTGCGCGTAGCTCGCCAGCCTGTAGCCCAGCGTCGTGGGCTCGGCGGGCTGCAGGTGGGTCCAGGCCATGCAGACGGTGCGCTTGTGCCTGAGTATCTGAGCGCGCGCCGCGGCGAGGCAACCGGCGAGGCGCGACAGGACCATGCCGAGGGCCTCCTCGTAGACCATGACGTCCGCGTTGTCCTCCACGTCCATCGACGTGGCGCCGAGGTGCAGCTTCCCTCCCCCCTTCCTTGCCTGCCCGGCGAACGTCTTCAGCTCGGCCATGAGGTCGTGCCTGATCTCCCTCTCGAGCCGGTGGGCCTTCTCGATGTCGACGTGTTCGCTTCCGGCGTGAGAGGCTATGTCCCTGACCTCCTCGCGGGACAGGAGGCCGTACTCCCCCTCGGCCTCGGCCAGTGCGAGCCAGACCTTCCTCCAGGCGGCCCTCCTTCCCTTCTCCGAGAATAGCGCGCGCATCTCCGGGCTTCCGTACCTCCAGGTGAAGGGGGACAGGAAGTCCCCGAAGCCGAACCTCTGCTCTTTCATTCTCCGACCTGAGGCCGAGGACGGGTGCCCTTTTGGCCGTTTCTAGTGCTCCTGTCCCTACTCCGGCAGGTCCTGCTGGGCCACGCCGGACTCCCTCCAGCCGTAGGTCCCGTTGAGGTGCCGCAGCCGGTCGTCCGGGTTCAGCGCCTGGTCGATCATGTACGTAGAGCCCGTGAAGACGATCACCTCGCCCTTGCTTCGGAGGTTCTTCGCGACGTTCAGGGTCGCCCTCGGGGCCGCCGCCAGATGAATTGGAAGGGTCGGATACCTCTCGCGGAGCATGGTGTAGACGGCTTCGGGGTCCTGCCCCTTGTAGCCTGCCGCAGTGACCACCAGCGCCTTCGCCTGCGGGACCAGCGGGCCGACCACCTCCACGGGGTCCCGGGCTCCCGATATGCCCACGACGAAGACCTTCTTCGCGCCCGGAAACCTCTGGTCTATCTCCTCCGCCAGCGCCTCGGTCTTGCTCGGGTTGTGCGCGACGTCCGCGTACACTCCGTCGCCGACCTTCCAGAACCGCCCGACGTACCGGGTGCCCATGAAGCGCCCTGCCAGACGCTTCAGGTCGGCCTTCCCCACCAGCACCTTGATCGTCTCGGCAGCGACCGCCGCGTTCCTCAGCTGGTGCCCGGAGCCCAGGAGCGGAGCTTCGTCGTCGGGGTGTCCCACCTCCTGGGCGACCTCCTCCAGCGCCTGGACGCTCCTTTCTGTCACCAGGTGAAGAGGCGTACCCACGTCGCTGCAGACGGCCCTCACGACCTCCTTGGTCCGCGCATCCTCGTCTCCCAGGACCAGCGGGACACCTGCCCTGCAGATGCCGGCCTTCTCGAGCGCCCGCTGCCAGTGCTCGCTCCCCAGGACGTTCTCGTGGTCCCGCCCCACGTTGGTGAACACCGTCGCGGCGACGCGCAGGCAGGTGACTGGGTCATACCTCCCCCCGACCCCGGTCTCGACGGCGGCCCACTCTAGCCTGTGCCTTTCGAACAGCTTCAGCGCGATGAGCAGGCTGACTTCGGGGTGGCTCAGTTGCCAGGCGTCGCCCTTCAAGGAGCTTTCTACGCAGTATGGCTTCACCTCCTCCCAGACGGAGAGTATCTCTGCGTGTCCGACCTGGCTGTCCCCGATGACGAACCTCTCCGCGTAGTCGAAGACGTGTGGCTTCACGTAGCACCCGGACTTGCCGTACAGCGCGAGACCAGTCCGCAGAAACTGGCAAGTCGAGCCCTTTCCGCTCGTCCCTGCCACCTGTATCAGCTTGACAGGATATCCTTCCGCTCCCGGCCAGAAGTGGCTTAGCGCCTGTCTGAACACGGTCAGCCGGGCAAGCCTGGCTGCGGCCCACCTCGCGTGGTATATCTCGTCCAGCCCGGCATAGTACGACCACTCGGAGACTCCCTTGCGCCGTTCAGCGTGTTGTCCTTTGAAGGCAGCCAGCCCTGAGTTGCCAAGCCTTCCGAATTGTCATAAGCTTTCCGGCGGTGGTTGAGTGGACCGGGGGGGAATTGAACCCCCGACCTTGGGACCCGAAGGGTTCTCCCGCGTGCAAGGCGGGCGTTCGTACCGCTGAACTACCGGCCCACAGACGGGCCGTCACGGTTCTGTTCTTATTCTCTTCCGGGCCGGTCTGCTTTCACGCTTATAGGTGCAAGGTGGTCGCCCCTGTTCTCGGGCTGGTAGCTCAGTCTCCCTTCAGGAGGAGCAGCTTGGCTAGAGCACCCGACTGATAATCGGGAGGCCAAGGGTTCGAATCCCTTCCGGCCCAGATATTCCCAATCATTGCCCAGGCTAGACTCGCTCTCCAAGACTTTTTAGTCGGGCGCAGCCGCGGTGGCAAATCAAATGCCTGAAGACGAGAAACACGACCTACCGAGACCCGTACCAAACCAGTACAGTCTTGTGGTCTCAGACATGGAGGCGAGCGTCGCATTCTACCGGCGACTCGGGCTGGACGTCCCAGACGTCGACCCGCGATGGCAGGACCATCACAGGTCCGCCGGACTGGCCAACGGGGTCCACCTAGACTTCGACAGCGCTGAGTTCGCCAGGTACTGGGACGAAGGCTGGTCCGGAGGAGGGGGCGTAATCGGCTTCAAAGTCGAGAGCCGCGAGCGAGTGGATGAGATATACTCGGACC
>JASHUK010000063.1 GCA_030040055.1 Nitrososphaerales archaeon
AGCTGATAACGAACATGAAGGTCACGCAGGAGGTCCTGAAGTACGCCGACTCGCAGCTTTCCGGGGACGTGGCGATGTCGCCGATGCCGAGGTACCGCGTGGGGGCCTTCTACGAGTACAAGCGGCACGGCCTCCTCGAGAGGGTCCCCCGGACGGTGCGCGACGAGCTCGAGGACCTGTACCTGCACATCGGGAGCGTCAACAAGGCCGGGAGGAGGCAGGAGGAGCTGGCCTTCGGGCCAGCCGCCGCCTACCCGAACGCCCACACCCTCAGGCTGGAGAACCTCTCCTACGTCAGGGACGAGACGCACAACATCATCGAGCCGTACCAGGACAGGCTGAAGGGCTTCAGGCTGTAGGCCGACGCTTTCCCCTCCGAAAAAGAGGATTCTGAAACCATATTTCGACTGCGGAGGCCTTTAATTAGAAAACGCATAGGGAAACGCCATGGCACAGGAGGTAAAGGCGGACGATAACGAGCAGGGCGGTCTGGCTGCGAGCGTAAAGGAGCTTCAGGCAGACTACACGATGCTGACGGAGCTCAGCAAGAGGAAGCAGAGCTACGCGGCGAAGCTCATCGAGATGGCGGGGGCTCTCCAGAAGGAGTTCGAAGAGATGGGCGGTTCCCCCGGCGAAGACGCGGTGGGCGAGGCGATCGGGCCGAACGCGTCAATACAGGCCGTGGTCGTCTCGACCGACCAGTCGGGCAACAAGGTCCTGAGGCCCCTGGACTCCGTGAGGCCCGACATACTCGTAGGGCTGCTCGACAAGGCCGTCCTCGACCTGAAGGCATCGGTCGCGGAGAGGCGCAAGATGGAGAGGATGAAGGTGAAGTCCTTGGAGAACACACTGAGAGGACTGAAGAGGGCGCAGTACCTCTTCGGGATGTCAGGTGACGACTCCGACGGCGGGGAGGACGACGCCAGGCCCGAGCCAGTGGACCAGGCAGCCCCCCCGGGGGGGATCGAGAGGTCGGCTGAGGCGTTCACCTTCAACGGGAGCTTCGGGAGCAGGCCCGAAGCCCCTGGGATCTCAGCCTAGACGCCTGGTAGCAATGCGCAAATCCAAGTGACACCCTACAATGCGTGGAATGTCCGACACCGAGCCCGGAGGGAGGATGGCGAAGGCCAGGGAGAGGGAGCTGCGGTACCTCATGTCGTTCAACATGAGGAAGGTGAACCGCTACATGTTCGGCCTCCTCGTGGTCTACCTCGCCCTGAACTTCGCCGACACGATAACCACGCTCGAGGCCATGACGTCGGGCCCCTCCTTCGTGGAGCTCAACCCGATAGCCGCGACGCTCTTCGCGATGAACTTCTGGGGCTTCGTGGCGGCGCTCGCCATCAAGTACGCGCCGGCGGTCCCCCTCGCATACATCACGTTCATGCGCGGCGGGAAGGAAGGCGCCGTGCACTACCGGATGATCAAGATCGCCGGGCTGGTGGCCCTGGGGGCGTCGGTGCTGTTCCTCACCTTCGTCGTCGGCTCCAACGCGATAATGCTGGCCAGGTTCTACGGGTACGTGTGACCTCGACTTGGCCGCCAAACGCTTTTAGCGGAGTGACGGCCCATGACGAACCGCTTGCAGACAGAAGCCGGAGTCACGCTCACGTCGGGGATCGTGAAGTTCTACAGCCTGGAGGACATGCGGAAGTACCTGAAGGGGCTCCTCGACACCTACCAGGTGGAGTTCGACAAGACCTCCAACATCGTCGGCTCGATGCTGCGCCTCGACGACCACAAGAGCATGGAGGTGATCATCTCGAGGGGCTGGGCGAAGGCGGGAGGGATCTACATCAACACCGCCGACGCGAAGAAGGGAAGGATCGAGATAGTGTTCCAGATAGTGAGCGAGCTGAAGCCCAAGGTGGCGAAGACGGAGGAGGTGCTGAAGACCTTCGACGCGGTCGAGCAGCTCCCGCTGCCGGAGGAGGCGGTCTTCCTGCTCTACCTGCACGGCGGGGTCCCGGAAAGGATCGTGGTCGACTCGACGGAAGGGAGGCCGGAGAGGCTCACGTACAGCGGCGCGCTCGAGGCGGTGGAGGAGGCGTGACCGGAGTGTCGCAAAACGCGTCAAAGGTTATAACTTCTGCGGAGACAGGCGATTCAAATTGGAGACTGCGGTAGTAGTAGAGAAGCTGGAGGCGACCAGGGTAGGGTCGAAGGGGGCAGAGGGCTCCCCGGGGACCTATTCGCTGAACGTCGCGCTCTCCGAGAAGGAAAGGGGGGTCGGGTCGCTCGTCGCCAACTTCTCCTTCGAGCTCAACATGCCGGGCGCGGCGAAGTTCGTAGTCGCCGGGAGGGCCACCCTGACGGGGCAGGAGGACGAGATCCGCTCAGCCGTCCGCAGGACGGACGAGGAGCCCCCGGCCATCGTGCAGACGGTGTACCAGAAGGTCTACGGCTTGCTCTACATCCTGACGGGCAGCATGAAGGTCCCGTATCCGCTCCCCGGTCTGGCGAGGGCCCCTATGCCCGAGCAGACCCAGCAGGCGCAGCAGTAGAAGGCAGGATAAACACGGAAGGGACCCCCCATCGGTCTGGGGAAGGTTAGACAACGCATGGCAATCCTTATAATAGGTCTATGCGTTAGCTAGTGACATGGAAGCGTTCCCGGAAACGCCCGGCCTGGCCCGTGCCAGCCCGGTCGAGAAGGTCAGGCGGTCGCCGATGGAGATGGCGTGCGACATCCTGGGGGTCCTCTACGAGGGCCCGGCGAAGCCGACGCACCTGCTCTACAGGGCGAACATGAGCTGGAGGGTCCTTTCGGAGTACCTCGATTACCTCCAGAAGGGAGGGATGGTGGAGAAGGAAGTGCAGGGGGAGAAGAGGGCGACCTACAGGCTGACTCAGAGGGGAAGGGCGGTCTACGGCCTGTACGCCGACCTGAGGATGAGCCTGACCGAGAAGATGAACTTCACGCCGGGGGTACACGCGCCGGAGCTGCTGGCGAGGGTTCCCACGGCAGAGAGGAGGTCTTCGACTTGGCCTTGGACCTGACCGACTTCCCCGGAGCGGGGGGGATCGAGGGGCCCCTTTTTGAGAAGGTGATGGTCGAGTCGGTGGACGAGGCGCTGGACGAGATGTTCGGCAGCCACGAGGCCCAGGCGGTGCGGCACTACGTGAAGTCGGAGCTGGCCGCCGAGAACCTGCTGGAGTACAGCGCGAAGCTGAGGGAGGTCTTCGGAGGGGGGTCTGCGTTCATACTGCGCTCGATAGAGCTGAAGCTGAAGTCGAAGGTGGCCAGGATCGCCGGAGCGCCGGACGAGTGCTCCCCGGTCGTGAGGTCAGGCCGCAGACGGTCGGCTTCCTAGCCTACTCTCTCTACGAGGACTTCGCAGACCGCGTCGCCCTTCGCTATGCAGCGCTCCTCGATCACCCTGTGCGTCTTCCCTATGATCTCGTCAGCGACCCCGCCGACCAGCCCCGCCAGCATGTGGCAGACGGGCTCCGTGGAGTCCCTGATGTGCAGGCAGAAGAAGCAGTCCCTTACGACTATCCGCGCCTGCCCCTGGTACAGGTCC
>JASHUK010000064.1 GCA_030040055.1 Nitrososphaerales archaeon
GCTGGGCCAGGGGGACCGGACCAACAGGAGCGGGGTCGAGCAGATCCTCGCTCGCGGGCTGTCCTTCGACGAAGTCGCTGTCGTGCACCAGCCCTCCCACCCGCTCATCCCAGGGGACGAGCGCGACCCGATGATCAACATGCACCTCGATACATACCTCAACATTGCAGGGAGGGGTGTGGCCGTGGGGTGCCTGCCGCTCCTGAAGAGAGCGAAGGTGGAAGTCTTCCGGCGCAGGCACGGGGGAGGCTACAGGAGGGCCCCGGGAAGCCTGACGCTGGACGAGTTCCTGGAGGCGCGCGGGTTCACGATAGTCCCCATCACGACGCTCGAGCAGATGTGCTACGCCTCGAACTTCCTCTGCGTCCGCGACCACCGCGTCGTCGCCGTCGAGGTGGAGAGGGTGGCGGGGAAGGTGCTGAAGAACCTGGAGTCTGAGGCGGCGCGCGACCCGCGGCGGTACGGGCGTCTCCTTGAGGAGGCGAGAGGCGAGGCGAGCTGGCTGAGGGAGTCCGGCCAGTTCTTCCCCCACAAGAAGGAGTTCGCAGAGCTCGGGGTCGAGGCCGTCCCTGTCCAACTGCAGGAGATAACCGGAGGATACGGCGGCGCCCACTGCATGACCTGCGCCGTCAGCCGGCGGCACCGGAGGTGACGGGCATGAAGGTGCTGGTAGCCCTCGGGGGCAACGCGATACTCCGTCGGGGGGAGAAGGGCACCGCAGAGGAGCAGATGGCCAACGTGAGGGCGACGGCGCGGCACCTCGTGAAGATCGCTGCGGGCGGGAGCAGGATGGCCGTCACGCACGGCAACGGGCCCCAGGTCGGGGACATCCTCCTGAAGGAAGAGATGACCAAGGACGCGTTCCCGCCGATGCCCCTTGACGTGTGCGGGGCGGAGAGCCAGGGGATGCTCGGCTACATGCTACACCAGGGGATGGAGTCGGAGCTGAGGGCCGCCGGGCTGCCGACACACGTGGTCTCCCTGGTCAGCCAGACCGTGGTCGACGCCAGAGACCCGGCCTTCTCGAATCCGACGAAGCCGGTCGGACCCTTCTACACAGAAGCCGAAGCGAGGGGGCTGAGGTCCGAGAGGGGGTGGACCCTGGTGAACGACGCGGGAAGGGGGTTCAGGAGGGTCGTCCCCTCCCCCGAACCCCTGGAGATCGTAGAGAGCGGGGTGGTCCGGACGCTGTTCGAGGAAGGGGTGGTGGTGATCAGCTCCGGGGGAGGGGGGGTCCCGGTGGTCAGGGAGCCCGATGGGACGCTGAGGGGGGTCGAGGCAGTGCTCGACAAGGACCGGACGGCCGCCCTGCTCGCCCTGACCCTGAAGGCGGACGTCCTTCTCATCCTCACGGACGTGGACGCGGTCTATCTCGACTACGGGAAGCCCCTCGCGCGCCCCATCCGCACGCTGAACGCCTCGGAGGCCGAAGCGCGCCTCTCTGACGGCCAGTTCCCGGCAGGCAGCATGGGACCCAAGATCCAGAGCGCGGTGAGGTTCGTCAGAGGGGGCGGGAAGAGGGCGGTCATAGCGTCGCTCCAGCTGGCGGAAAGGGCGCTTGACGGCGAGGCCGGGACCACGGTGGTGGCCTGAAGTGGCTGGCCGATGGAAGACCTGTGGGGCGTCCGGGAAGGCTAAAGTAGCGAAAGGGCGGCGGTGAAGTCATGGAGAAGACGGGCAGGGAGGACGCTTCTTCAGGAGCCCGCCACCTCCGGCTCGGCCGCGCGCCGCGATGAGGGACCACCTTCTCCGCGGCAAGAAGCTCTTCCTCTTCGACCTCGACGGCGTCTTCTTCAAGGGGAAGGAGTCGAGGGTGACGATAGGGGGGACGGCCGTCGTGGAGGCGATCCGCGACAGCGGGAGGAGGCTCCTGGTCCTCACGAACAACTCCACAGACGCGCTGGAGACCATCCACGAGAGGCTGGAGGAGTCGGGGATCCCCATAATGCGGGACGAGATACTCTCGAGCGCGCGCCTGACCGCGGAGTACCTGAAGAGGAGGGCCGGGAGCGCGGCATACCACCTCGTGGGGGAGCAGGGGTTCGAGGACGAGATGACCAGGGCCGGACACGTCCGGAGGGACGGGGAGGGAGCCCAGTTCGTGGTGGTCGGCCTGGACAGGCGCCTCACCTACGACAAGCTCAACAGGGCCGCGCGGGTCGCGGCCGGGGGCGCGAGCATAGTCGCCGCGCACGCCGCGAGGACCTACATGTACACCGACGGCCCTGCCGTGGCGGTCGGCCCGATAGTGAGGGCCATAGAGTACGCCTCGAGGAAGCGGGCCGTGGCGGTCGGCAAGCCCTCCCCGCTGATGTTCGAGCTCGCGCTCGCGAAGGCAGGATGCCGGAAGTCCGAGGCGGTGATGATTGGAGACCAGGTCGACACCGACCTCGTGGGTGCGGCCAGGGCGAAGATAGACGCGATACTGGTTACAAGCGGCGTCGACAAGGACCCGAGGGGGTCCCCGGTCATCGCGACCCTGTCGAACGTGGACGAGGTCGCTGACATGATGTAGACGCCGGGACAATCTTAAAATGAAGTGAAGGCTTGGTTCAGCCCGATGCAGCACCTCTCCAGGGGATCCCCCGCGCGCTGCGCCATCTGCGGCGCGACCGAGGCCACGGCTGGGACCTTCCCCATGGTGGTCGGGGTCGGAAGGGTCTGCATGGCGGACGGGATGAGGAAGGTGAAGTGCGAGGGGTGCGGGAACGAGGTCAACCTCCTGACCTCGTCGAAGCTCCAGGGCAGGACGCTCTGCCTCTCCGACTACATGAAGGAGCTCGAGAAGTACCGGCAGCACCTGGTCGTCAGCTTCGACGAGGAGAGGGAAGCGGCCGCGTCGATACTCTCCAGGGCGCTGGGCGAAGCCCCCTCGGGCTACGTCCTGATCTCGGTGAGAAGGGGGAGGAACAGCACCCACGTCTGGGAGGCGGAGTACGAGAAGGAAGAGGTCTTCCAGATGAAGTGCAGCTGAGCGTCTACGCGGGGAATCAACTACTTTTCACCCTGAGTCTTAAGGCGCCCGCGGGCCGACAAGCCGGTGGCTATGGCGAACGAGGAGATGAGGGTGCTCGACAGGCTGATGCAGGAGATAGAGCACGTCAAGGAGGGGCTGGACCCGGGCATCCTCGCAGGGTGGTACGAGAAGGTCGCGAGCGACGCCAGGGCGCACGCTCCCCAGCACCTGGTTGACTCGATAGACGTGGTCCAGGACCCGATACTCCCGATGAAGTTCGAGTTCAAGACTTCCAGAAGGGCCGTGAAGTACGTCCTTGAGGCGATCGACTCGAACCTGGAGTCGATGCCGACCGCGACCCGGCTCTACTTCCAGAAGCTGTCCGAGCTCATCCAGGCTGAGATGCTGAGATAGCTCCGGCGCCACCCTTAAGCCGCCGGCTCAACCCCAATTGGGCCGATGGGAGGCGAGGGTGATAAGAGGGCCGCCGCTCCCTTCATCCCGCCCTCCGCCCGGACGGGCGCCCAAGGGAAGTTCCGCAAGGTCCTCTCGTTCAGGGACCTCCTCTTCCTCGCGCTGGGGGGCTCGATCGGGTCCGCGTGGCTCTTCGGCGCGGTCTACGGCGCGTCCGCTGCCGGGCCGGCCTCTGTGGTCTCCTGGCTGATCGGCGGCTGCTTCATCGGGGTAGTCGCGATGACCTGGGCCGAGATCGGGGGGATGCTCCCGTCGGCCGGGGCGGTGGTGAAGATCCCGCAGTACACGCACGGGGCGTTCGCGGGGTTCTACATCGGGTGGGCCTACTACCTCTCTTCGGTCATCGTCCCCCCGGTCGAGGCGGTCGCCATCGTGACGTACGCCTCAGCCTACGCCCCCTCGATGACGCACGACGGCTCCCTGACCTCCGAGGGGCTGGCCGTCGCCCTCGCCATCCTCTGCTCGACCTTCGCTCTGAACTCCTTCGGCGTGAGGCTCTTCGCCCGCTTCAACACGGCGGTCACCTGGTGGAAGCTCTTCGTCCCTACAGTCACGGTCGTCGTCGCCCTGCTCTACCTCTATCCTCCGAACTTCGCCTCCTTCGGCGGGTTCGCGCCGCTCGGGGTGTCTCCGGTCTTCTCGGCCGTAGGAACGGCCGGGATAATCTTCGCCTACACCGGCTTCAGGGCCGCGATGGACTACTCGGGGGAGGCCAGGGACCCCAGGAGAGACGTCCCGAGGGCGATGCTCGTCTCCGTCGCCGCGACGATCGTCATCTACACGGCGCTGCAGGTGGCGTTCATCGGCGGGATCAGGTGGGGGCTCTCTGGGGTGGGCGCGGGAGACTGGTCCGCGCTGTCCTCATCCGGGCTGTACGCCAGCGCCCCGTTCTACCACCTGATGAGCGCCCTCGGCATCGGGGTCCTCGCTTCTGTCCTGCTTGTCGACTCGGTCGTCTCGCCCCTGGGCACTGTGGGGGTCTATGTGGGCTCGTCGGCCAGGGACCTATTCGCGTTGTCGGAGGGGGGTCACGTGGGCGGCGGGATAGGGGAGGTCAGCAGGAAGTACGGGGTGCCCCGAACGGCCCTGCTAGTGTCGCTGGTCGCCGGGGCGGTCTTCATCTTCGCCTTTCCGAGCTGGAGCAGGCTGGCCACGGTCGGCACGGCCGCGACCGTGTTCACCTACGTGGCAGGGGCGACCTCCCTCACGACTCTCAGGAAGACCGCCCCGGGGCTGAAGAGGAGCTTCAGGGTCCCGATGGCCAGGGTGGTCGCCCCCACCGCCTTCGTCATGTCGAGCCTGATCCTCTACTGGACGACGTGGCCCTACACGGGATACGCGCTGCTCGCGTTCACCCTGGGGCTGGGCCTGTTCCTGCTCTCGAGGGCGAGAGGCGCGTACCCCTCGAGCGACATCAGGCGGGGGCTGTGGATAGCGGTGTACGCAGCGGCCGTCACCCTCGTCTCGTACCTGGGGAGCTACGGCGCAGGAGTCATCCCCTTCCCGTACGACTTCGCAGTGGTAGCTGCGCTGGGGGTGGGCTTCTTCTTCTGGGGGGACCGCAGCGGCTTCAAGACCAAGGAGCTGGAGGGGCTGGTCGAGCAGGAGGCCGCGGAGGCCCGGCTGGAGTCGTAGGGTCTGACGGCGCCCGTCTAGCCCCGCTACGGCGTCCGCCCTTCCGCGCCGACTATCCCTCGGTCCCGACCAGAGAGTAGACTATCACGAAGAACCCTACGGCCTGAGAGCACGCTTGGATCGTCTCGACCGTCACGAAGTTGCTCCCCGCGAGGTTGAACAGTATTCCTGCCACCAAGGCCCCAGCGCCGACGAACGCGAAGCCGAGCGCGAGGAGGAGCATCGCCCGCGTCTTTGCCCTCCTGTAGGTCCTGGAGGCCAGGAAGACTACGATGCTCGAGAAGACCAATATCAGACCCTGCGCCACGTCAAGGATGACGTAGTTCATCGCGCGTCGCCCGACATCTGGGGACGCCCCTTTAAGCGTGGAGCCGATTCTCGCGCGCAGGAATCAGCCGCCATATTTCATGCTCATCCAGATCCGCCTGAGCTTCTCCGCCACATCCTCGTTCACGACGACGTCGACCTTCATCGCGCCCCCTTCGAACCCGACCCGAACCTCGCTGTAGGCGCTCCTTACCAGCTCGTACTTCTTCCCCTCCGGGGTCACGACTATCCTCTCGACCACCAGCATCTGCGCCGCCAGCAGCTCGTGGACCCTCCTGTAGCAGGTGCTGAGGGGGATGTCGTTCTGCGAGCTCAGGTCCTCCACGGACCTCGCTGCGGTTATCGTCGAGAGTATGATCTTTCTCGCGTACTCGTCGGCGAGCCCCTTGACTATCGCCTCGGCGCGGCCCGGGTCATCTACCTGCGAGCGATGCCACCTCGAGCGCACGCGGGCGAAAACTCACGGCCCTCCTTGCCCTCCGTGGCTATTTGAGTCTCAGATGAGAACAAAAGGGGAGAAGCAGGGCTCACTTGGTCCTGCTTCTGATGACGTATCCCAGGCCACCGAATATCGCTCCGAGCGCGGCGATCCCGACCAGGTATCCGATCGGGTTGATCCATGGAGAGAGGATGTGCACGTGCGCGTACAGTATGGCTGTCCCGTTGGTCGTGCCGTAGGTCGCGAGGTAGCTTCCCCCCTCGTAGCCCGCGTACATCAGGGCCCATGTCGAGGCCGCGACCCCCACGTTCATCAGCACGAAGTGGAGCCAGGCCAGGATGTTGGAGATCCCCGAGTACGCTTTGCCCTGTATGTCTTCGATGTAGAAGTAGAACAGCCCCGTGACCGCTATCCCGATTACCCCTATCATGATGTAGAGGATGTACCCGAGCGAGAACCAGGAGCCGGCGCTCCCCAGCGCCAGGATCTTCGTGGGGTCGACGGTGCCGAACCACTGGTACCACGGGTTGACGACGAATAGGGTCCAGAGGACTGCGAACATCCCCTGAATGATTGCCGCCCAGATGAACCTGGGCATCCATTTGCCCTTTGCTTGTATCATGGATGTTTTCCCTCGGGGTCGCGAGGCCCGCCTTCGTATTTAAGACCGGGACACGATTTCCAATGTTGGAACCGGCGCCCGCGTTCTCACGCATGGGAAACGGGGGTCGCATTAAATACGGACGCCGGCAGGCCAAACGGCAATGGCAGTGAATCGAAGCTTCGGAAAGATAGTGGTCGCCTTCGACGGGTCGCCTGACTCCGTCAGGGCGGTGGAGACGGGGTGCATTCTCGCGCAGAAGTTCCAGTCGGAGCTGGTCCTGGTGAACGTCTACACGCTTCCCGTATACGGGCTGGCCAGCCCGCTCCCGGGTACGCTCCCCAACTTCGACGTCCTGGAGGATGCCGCGAAGGAAAAGGCGCGTAAGACGCTTCAGGGGGGAATGGCGGTGGCCAGCAAGAGAGGGGTCAAGTGCCGCGCCGAGCTGCTGGAGGCTCCCAGCGTGCTCCAGGCGCTGGTGGAGTTCACGGACAAGGAGAAGCCCGACCTGATCGTCGCGGGGACGCGCGGGATGACGGGCTTCAAGAAGATGATAGTGGGGAGCGTCTCCAGCGGGCTAGTCAGCCACTCCAAGTTCCCCGTGCTTGTCGTCAGGTAGCGGGCATCAGGAGAATTGTCCCTCCCTCAGTACCGGGTCGTCGTCGACTACGTGAGCGAGGGGGAGGTGGCGAACCTCGTCAAGGGCTACGTCGAGCTGAAAGGGAGGAAAGTGCGCTTCTCCGGTGTCGCCTACGGCAGGTTCGGAGGCCAGAACTTCTCGCCGCAGTTCTCCGCGGCGGCCAAGCGCGCCCTGAAGGCGCTCGTCGAGAACCCGGACGCTCTGGAGGAGGACCTCCAACTCAGGCTGGTCCGCGGGGAGTTCGACGCCGAGCCGAGGCCGGGCGAAGTGCACCACCACCAGCACCTGGGGCAGTAGGTGGCGGCTGACTGAACCTTCTGATTGGGGCGACCGGCTTCGTGGGAGGGCACGTCGCCGAGTATCTGTTCCAGCAGGGGGAGATTTCCAAGGCGACCTTCAGGAAGGGCGCGCACCTGAAGGTCCTGGACCAGAACGGGGTGCAGGTCATCGAGGCAGACCTCTTGGACCACCACTCGATGCACGAGGCGGTCGAAGGGTGCGACGTGGTCTACAGCATGGCTTCTCCGATGCCGGGGGAAGACGAGGACTTCGAGAAGGTGAACACCGAGGGGGCGATGAGCCTACTCGAGGTCGCGCAGGAGATGAAGGTGAAGACCGTGGTCCACCTGGGGACGCTGGACGTGCATGGGACGGGGGAGGTGGACCAGGCGTCCGGGCTGAGCCCCTCCGAAGGCTACCAGAAGGGAAAGGCGTCAGCCGAGCGCGTGTTCCTGGAGTTCGCAAAGAGGAGCACCGAGCCCAGGGTCTTGATAGTCAGGGCGGCGAAGGCCATCGGGTCAGGGGAACCGTCAGTCGTGGTCCCCGTCCTTCGGATGATCGAGGACGGGAAGGTCGTCCTCCCGGAGAGCGGCGGGATGTCGTGGACTCACCCGAAGGACATCGGACAGGCGATGCTGAAGGCCTCGGCCTCGACCCTTCCGACTGGGACCGCGCTGCTGGTGAAGTCCTTCGACGCGACCCCGAGGGAGGTCGCCGACGGGCTCGTGAAGGCGGTCGGGGGGGAGGCCAGGTTCCGGGCACCCGGCCTGCTGGCGAAGTCTCCACTGTCGGAGTACGCAGCGCAGCAGTTGAGGTCCTGCGTACGGCTCGCGGCCCAGCCGTCCTGGAAGGACCTGGGCTACTCCCCGGAGTACGACCTGGCGCGGACAGCCCAGGAGATCGCACAGTGGTACAGGAAGGAGCCATGGGTAACAGAAAGGAACGGCAGATAGCCCCGATCCTGTCCGCCATCAGGAAGATGGTCTACGCCTCCCGGGACGCAAGGGCCACCGCGCTGCTCGAGCTCCGCGAGTCCGAGCACGGGGACCCCTTCAAGGTGCTGATCGGGACCATACTCTCCCAGCGGACTAGGGATGAAAACACCACAAGGGCGACTGAAAACCTGTTTTCAAAGTACACGACCGCCGAGGAGCTCGCCCACGCCGACCCGAAGGTGGTGAAGGCGCTAATCCGTCCCTCCGGGTTCTACAACATGAAGACGAGGAACATCATCAGGGTCTCGAACCAGCTCCTGACGGAGTTCGGCGGGAAGGTCCCGGACAACATCGACGACCTGCTCAAGCTCCACGCCGTGGGGCGCAAGACGGCGAACTGCGTCCTGGTCTACGCCTTCGGCGAGCCTGCGATCCCGGTCGACACGCACGTGCACAGGATAGCGAACAGGCTCGGCCTTGTCACCACGAAGAAGCCGGAGGAGACCGAGGACCGGCTCACCAAGACCGTCCCCAAGCGGTACTGGCTGGACGTCAACGACCTGTTCGTGAGGTTCGGGCAGACCGTCTGCAAGCCCATCGGCCCCAAGTGCTCCGCCTGCACGCTGCGAGGGGAGTGCAGGTACTACCGGGCCGTCGTCGCCCCGAAGGCCAAAGGTTCATAGCCGCGCTCCGTCGTGCGCCGCGCGTGCCCACCCTCGAGGAGGCCAAGAGGAAGGTCGAGGAGCTGGTCGTCGCCAAGGGCTTCGGGAACGTCCCCTCAGAGATCCCCAACAAGCTGCTGTTCGCCTTCATCGAGCTCGGAGAGGCGGGGGACTCCTGGAAGAAGGGCAAGCCGACCGCCGAGACGATAGAGGAGCTTGTGGACGTGATATTCTACGTCCTAGACGCCTCGAGGCTCATCGACCCTGGCGCGGACCTCGACTCCGTCTTCGAGGCGAAGCTCGCAAAGAACCACTCCCGCCCGCACCGCTACGGGGAGGGCTTCCGCGACAAGCTGCAGCAGGCGGGCTAGGCCCGCCGGACCCACAGCAGAATCTTGTCCACGTGGCAGACGTATCCGTCGTACTGCGTCCCCTTCGCGTCGGAGACCGGCCCGACCCTGCCCATCGTCTTCCCGCACCCCTGGCAGACCCTGTCTGAAGGGTGCTGCTCCTCCTTCTGCCAGTCGAACATGAAGTAGGTCCAGTAGATCAGGTCCCCGGACCTCTCCAGCTTCAAGGGACCGTCAGGGCCCTCCGCGACGGTTTAAAGATGCCTGCCGACGGCAGGGACACGCAATGGAAGCCCTCTTCGACGCCTCCGTCCAGGAGGTCTCTCGCCTGCTCGGCCTCACCGACGCCGAGAAGTCGGTCCTCGAGGACGCCGACGCCGCCGCGTCGGAGCTGGTCACCTCGGAGTTCGAGAGCTACGTCCAGCGGAAGTACAACGACCAGGTCCCGGTCATACTGAGGAGGCACAACCTGATGGGCGTCCCAATCGCCTCAAAGTACGGGGGCAGGGGGGCGAGGCAGCTCGTCCAGGCGCTGTTCATGGAGCGGATGGGGCAGGTCGGGATGGGGGTGGTTACCTTCGCGGACGTGCACCAGTGCCTGGGGAGCCTGGTCATACAGGACTGGGGGAACGAGGAGCAGAGGTCCAGGTACCTGCCCCGCGCCGCTACGGGGGACGTCGTCCTCGCGTACGGGCTCACCGAGCCGGAGGCAGGCAGCGACCCGGGGTCGCTCAAGACGACCTTCGTGAGGGACGGAAGCTCCTACCGGCTGACCGGCTCGAAGTACCTGATCTCCAACGGCTCGGTCGCAACCAACATGATCGTCTTCGCCTACCCGGCGGAGGGAGGGAAGGGGCCGAGCGCCTTCGTGGTCGACACCAAGCAGAAGGGGTTCGAGGTCGACATGAGGCTCGAGGAGAAGGTGGGGCTGTTCACGTCCGACACCTCCCTGCTCTCCCTCACCGACCTCGCGGTCCCGAAGGAGGACCTGCTGGGTGTAGAAGGGAAGGGTTTCTCGGTCGCCTACTCAGCCCTGCTGAACGGGAGGATCGGGATAGGCTCAGGGTGCGTCGGGGTCATGGAGGACTGCCTCAACCAGGTCAGGGAGAGGGCGACCTCCAGGGTGCAGCACGGGAAGCCGATCGGAAAGCACCAGCTCATACAGAAGCAGGTCGCGTTCATCGAGTCGTCGCTCGAGTCCTGCAGGTGGCTGGTCTACAGGGCGGC
Organism: Nitrososphaerales archaeon; assembly: GCA_030040055.1. GTDB lineage: Archaea > Thermoproteota > Nitrososphaeria > Nitrososphaerales > Gagatemarchaeaceae > UBA183. The sequence goes on from JASHUK010000064.1 coordinate 10,526, forward strand.
CCTGAAGAAGGACGAGTACGAGAAGGACATCTCCAACCTGGCCCTCAGGGGGGAGGCGGACAGGCTCTCGGCGGTCGCGAAGTACATGTCATCGAGGTCCGCGTTCGAGTCGGCGGACAGGGCCCTGCAGATATTCGGCGGTTTCGGGTACTCCATCATGTCCCCCGTGGCGAAGCATTTCCTCGACACCAGGGTCGCGAGGATATACGAGGGGACTGACGAGATCATGGAGCTCAAGATAGCGTCGTCGGTCCTCGGCAGGGAATTCGAAGCCTACCGGTGACCGTTAAATCCTTCCCGACGGGGGGTCGCCCTCGTGCAGCTCCACCTCGACGGCTCCAACTCCATCATGGCCCCTTCAGAGTCGGTCTACTCCCTCCTGACGGACGCCGCCTTCCTCGCCACGACCCTCCCTGACGCGGAGGACGTCCACGTCCTAGACAAGACCAGCCTGGAGGCGACGATCAAGGTGAGGGTCGCCGTCGTGTCGAGCAAGCTGAGGATCAAGATGGCCGTGACGGCCACGCAGCCCCCGACGAACGCATCGCTGGCTGTGACCGGCACCGGGAGCGGGAGCAACATGCAGATCTCCAGCTCGTTCGAGCTCTCCGGAAGCTCCCCCACCACGATGAAGTGGATGGCCGACGCCGACATCACGGGGGTGATGGCCGGTCTGGGCTCGACCCTGCTGAAGGGCTTCGCGTCAAAGAAGGTCGCCGAGATCTTCGAAGGGATAACGAAAGCGATAGAAGAGCGCGCGAAGTAGGCACCGCCCGCGGTCCGGCCACCGCTTTATACGAACCTGCCGGGGCACGCCGGCGGGAAGCGACCAGTGCCCAGGGTCTTCTTCATCACCGACGTCCACGGTTCGGACCGATGCTTCAGGAAGTTCCTCAACGCCTCGAAGGCGTACCGCGCCGACACCCTGATCCTCGGGGGGGACATCACGGGGAAGGTGCTCATCCCGATAGTGGACAGGGGAGGGAGCTTCGAGGTGAGGGTCTTCGGCAAGTCCAAGACGGTCGGACGAGACAAGCTGGAGGAGACCAGGAGGGCGTTGCAGGACGCCGGCCAGTACTCGTTCGTAACGACACCGGGGGAGCTCGAGGAGATCGCAGCCGACAAGGCGAAGCAGGAAGCGGTCTTCGACTCCGAGATGAAGTCGGTCCTCTCCTCGTGGCTCTCGCTCGCCGAGGAGCGGCTGAAGGAGTCCGGAGCCAAGTGCTACATCTCCCCGGGCAACGACGACAAGCTCGAGATCGACCAGGCGCTGCGCGACGGCCGGTCGGTCGTAAACCCGGAAGGGCGGGTCGTCGAGCTGGACGGCGGATACGAGATGATCACCCTCGGGTACGCCAACCCGACCCCGTGGAAGAGCCCACGGGAGGTCACGGAGGAGAAGCTGGGGGAGATGATCGAATCGCTCGCCTCCGGGGTCAAGAGGCCGGAGACCGCGGTCTACAACCTCCATGTTCCGCCGGTCGACACGGAGCTCGACAAGGCCCCGGCGGTCTCACCGGAGTTCGGCTACGTCAGGGAAGGGCTCGGGGTGAAGGTGATTCACGTTGGGAGCTCGTCGGTGAGGAGGGCGATA
>JASHUK010000065.1 GCA_030040055.1 Nitrososphaerales archaeon
AATATTGGCCTCCCCGGTCATCGACCCCAGGCAGCTGAAGCGCATCAGGCTGCAGGCAGGATACACGCAGGCCGCGCTGGCCTCGGCGGCGGGCGTCAGCCAGTCGGTGGTGGCGAAGGTGGAGGCGGGGGACGTCGACCCGACCTTCAGCACGCTCTCCGCCATCTCCAGGGCGCTGAGCTCGGAGCTCGCGAAGACCGGGAGGAGGGCTGCGGACGTGATGAACTCCCCGGTGGTCGGTGTCCAGGAGTCGGCCAGGCTTTCGGAGTGCGTGAAGGTGATGAAGGAGAACTCGATATCCCAGATGCCGGTGTTCTCCGGGAAGAGGATGGTGGGGACGGTCACCGAGGGGCAGATAATGAGCCTGGTGGCCGAGGCGGGGGACCCAGGGAAGGTCCTGGAGCAGAGGGTCAGGGACCACATACTCCCCGCCTTCGCGGTGGTGGGGAAGGACACCCCCGTGGACGCGATGATCTCCCTGTTCAGGTTCCTGCCGGCCGTCCTCGTGACGTCAGGGGACGAGATAGTGGGGATAATCACGAAGATCGACGTGCTTTCGGGGACGTAGCAGACGCTCAGACCGAGACGGGCAGCGGCCGCCGGCGGCAGACCTAAGTAATGACAGCGGGGGACGACGACAATTCGAGGAGTGTTGAGACACGCTGGAACCTGAGGCTCTACAGAGGCGGGTAGAGGAGCTCTCGAAAGGAACGGGGATCTTCCTCGGCGGGCCTATCGAGGTCTTCGCCAAGGTCGGATACAACCAGCTCACCACCCTGACCTACATAGGCATGCAGAGGAGCTCTAAGGTCCTGGACGTCGGATGCGGCGTGCTGAGAGGAGGGTACTGGCTCATAAACTGGCTCGACCGAGGACGCTACTTCGGCATCGAGCCCAACAAGGAGATGGTGGAGTTCGGAGTGAAGCTGGTCGGGCCCGAGGTGATCGAGGAGAAGAGGCCGCAGATAATGAACAACGACGACTTTCGGTTCGGGGGCTTCGGCGAGAGGTTCGACTACGTCGTCGCCAGGTCCGTCTGGACGCACGCGGCGAAGTGGATGATATCGAGGATGCTAGACGAGTTCAAACAGTCGTCCACCCCCGGCGCGAAGTTCCTCACGTCGTATATCCCGCCTAGCTTCCTCCACGGGGAGTACAAGGGGGACGAGTGGCTCGGGCGGAGCCACACGAGCAGCTCCCCCGGGATAGCGAGGCACAGCCTCGGCTGGATCAGGTCAGAGTGCAAGGCGAGGGGGCTGTCGGTGACCGAGCTCCCGGCGCAGATGGTCAACGGCCAAGAGTGGATTTCGATACAGACGCCCGGTCCGTAGGTCCTGCCCGCGGCGCCCTCGGTCAGAAGACTTGCAAAGTTCTCGGCCCGGGGCCTTCTAATCTCAACTTTCGGCATTGGTAACAATACATAAGAAGCAAATCTGGCCCCGATTATGGGATGGGCCTAAGAAGGTACATCACCCGGAAGGTGATCTACTCCATCCTGCTACTGCTGATGGTGGTGGCCTTCAACTTCGTCCTCTTCCAGATACTACCGTTTGCGTTCGCGTGCCCGAATCTGTCATACGAACAGTGCGCCTCGAAGCTCTACGTGCCGCAGAACCCGCCTCCGAAGATCATAAACATCACGGCATGGAAGATAGAGGTTCAGGACAAGATTCTCAATGCCTACGGCTTCAATAAGCCGATCTGGGTCAGGTTCCTGGACTACTACGTCAACATGTTTACCGCTAATTTCGGATATAACATAGGTAATGTTCTTGGGGGGTCTGTCATCCAGACGATCCAGCAGCGGACCCCGTTCACCCTTCTCCTTCTCGGGACGTCTACCATAGCGGCCTTCATAATTGGCATTGGCCTCGGCGTGCTTGCTTCTGCCAAGAGGGGAAAAGTCATCGACATTTCTTCACTGTCGGTCTTGCTCTTCCTGAACTCCTTGCCCGTCTTCTTCCTCGGAAGTATGCTATGGATATTCCAGTTGGGCCTTCTGCATAAGGACTACATCCCTGTCGGGTCGGAGCTGTCCTTGGTGGGAGGCTGGCACGCATACGCGGACATAATCAGAGCCCTCTGGCTTCCCTTCGTCACACTTACAGTGGCGGGGATCGGGGGGGTCTTTCTGACTCAGAGGGCGGTCATGATTGACACCATGGGAGAGGACTACGTGGTCATGGCCCGTGCGAAGGGTGTCCCGGAAAGGACGGTGCTCTACAAGCACGGCCTGAGGAACGCGGTCCTTCCTATAGTCACGGCGTTCGCCCTCTCGATCGGGTTCATTCTGTCTGGAGCGATCATCACAGAGACGATATTCCAATGGCCAGGTCTGGGGTACGCCACGTTCCAGGCAGTGACCGCGGACGACTTCCCGTTCGCTCAGGCCATATTCTTTATCATCACAGTCTGCGTCCTTGTGGCCATATTCGCCGCGGACATCACGTACGGGTTCCTTGACCCGAGAGTGAGCAGAGACTAGGATGGAATCGCGGCGGGGAGCCTTCCTGCAAGGCATCAAGCGTACGACGAGACTATACCTGAAGTCGAAGATAGGCGTGATTGGAGCCGCGATAATACTGTTCTTCATCGTCCTCGCGGCGTTAGCTCCATACATCGCCCACCCTAACCCCGTCGCTGCTACCAACCTGGGGGCCCCGTTCTCTGTACCGGCGTGGGCGCGGATTTTCCCTCAATACAGCAACCTTGCAGTAACCGGGTTCCCTGTTCCCGGGGTCGATCTCGGGTCGGCTACGAACGACGCCACCTGGACCATCACCGGTCCCCCGAACGTGACAGTGTCGCATGCTACCTCAAGCGTCGTTCCGAAGGTCGTAGAGAGGATAGACC
>JASHUK010000066.1 GCA_030040055.1 Nitrososphaerales archaeon
ACCTAGGAGTACGGGCAGATGGGGGTGATGTTCGCCAGGGTCATCCCCGCCGAGGCCGCCGGGGGAGTGTCGATACTGGTCCAGTTCTCGGCCGCGCTGGTCGCCTTCGGGACCAAGGGGACGGTAGAAGCGGTCGCGGCCCACGAGTTCACGCACTACGTCGACCTCGTAAGGAGGCTCAGCACGAAGAACGTCCTGAGCGACGAAACGGAGGAGTCGCTCTACGGGATGGCCGTGACCGACCCCGGACGGACCGTCCCCCCCAAGCTGATCTTCGCCGACAAGGCGCTGGTCTCGCTCGTCAGCCGGAAGTTCAAGGACGTGCTGGCGGACCCGTCGCTCAACAAGAAGGTCGAGCAGGAGTGGGTGGCGAAGGGGCTCCCGGTCAGGTGGGTCGACCCCTCCGAGACGGTCGCCAGGATTAGGATGGGGTCGGTGGCGGCGGCCAGGTTCGACCCGCGCGTGCTCGAGAAGGTCGCGTCGATAGAACGGAAGCTGGAAAGATGACGCTGTCGCAGCAGGAGAAGGAAACCCTCTCGAAGGTGGCCTCCTCCGTCGCGGGCCCGCAGGGAGCGGTGGCGGCGTGCGTGTACGGCTCCCAGGTGGCGGGATACGCGCGGGAGGACTCCGACTACGACCTGATCGTGGTGGCGAAGCGCATCCGGGAGGGGATAAGGTACAGGTACCTCGAGGAGCCCGTCCCGTCGTCGTCCCTCGTGATCAGCGAGGGGCTGCTCAGGGGCGACGCCAGGTCGTCGTACCTGGGGGAGTTCGTGGTGGGCAGGCTGCTCAACGTCTACGAGCCCCTCTCGAACCCTGGTCTGTTCAGGGAGGTGGAGGTCGATTACAAGAGGAGGGTCGCGGCCGAAGCGCTCCTGGAGCTCTCTTCGGACTACGGCGAGTTCTCCTCCCACCTGAGGGTGCCGTACGAGTACTTCCTGTTCGACAAGCTGAAGAAGAGGGCGATGGTCTATCCCCCGGCGCTCTACAGCTACGCGCAGACCTACGGCGGCCCTCAGGGGGAGAAGAACGCGGCCGCGTCCGCGGAGGGGTTCGCGGCCGCCGCGCAGGCCCTCGCAGACAGGGGGCTCGTGGTCCAAGGGGACGGGTGGCTGAGGATAGTCGCGGAGCGGCTCCGCGGTGACGCGTTCACGAGGGTTCAGTCGCTCTTCTCGCTGACCAAGCGGGGGGTCACCCAGTACGCGGTCCACGGCTACGCCGGCAGGGTGGGGCTCTCGGTGTTCCGGAAGGAGGCCCAGTCCAAGCTCAGGCGGATGAGGGAGAAGCCCTCCCCGCCGGAAGCCCTCGAGCGACCGAGGTCGCTCCTGATGCTGGAGCAGGGGCGGGTCATTCCGGACGCCACCAGGCTGGAGAAGGACCTGGCGCGGTTCCTCGGGTTCGCCAACTACGCGACGACGGAGAAGGACCTCGGGGAGGCCTACTCCACGACTAGGGTGTTGACCTTCCGGGCAGGGGCGAGGGAGACGTCCGTAGTGGTGAAGAACTTCTCCGATGTCAGGTCGCTGAAATGGGCTCTCCTGGGCGTCTGGGCGGCGAGCGCGAACAAGTTCAGCATGTCCCCGATGGCCAGGCTGGAAAGGGAATACGCCACCACGCTGAAGCTCGAGTCCGTGGGGATCCTGGTGCCGAAGGTCGTCGCGGTCGCCCCCGACGAGAGGGTCCTCGTCAAGGACTTCGTGGTGGGGCCGACCCTCTCCAGGATCATCGACGGCATGTTCCGCGGCGAGGATGGGGGCGAAAAGGAGGTGGGCTCCTACGGGGGGCTGATGGCGCGGACCCACGGGGTCGGCGTGGCCCTCGGGGACGCGAAGGCGAGCAACGTGATAGTCTCCGAGGAAGGGCTGTTCCTCACTGACCTGGAACAGGCCCTGCAGGGCGGGGACAAGGCGTGGGACGTGGCCGAGTTCCTGTACTACACGGCCAAGCTGTCGACCAAGGAGGGGCCGATGAGGAGGGTGGTCAGGTCGTTCCTTTCTTCGTACGTCGCATCCGGCGAGAGGGGGGTGATCGCGAGGGCTGCTGGCTCCAAGTACTTCAGGCCCTTCCAGCCGTTCCTGGCTCCGGGGATGTCCCGGATGCTGAAGGAAGAGCTGTCAGCCTTTTCTCGGCCCTGAAACGTAGGTGGTGTAGCCGCAGTTCCCGCAGGTCAGCCTGTCACCGTGCTCGGCCATGAAGTAGCCCTTGCCGCAGCGCTGGCACTCCTTCCTGAGCCTGGAGAGCGAGTTCCCGTCCACCTTGTAGAGCTTGTGGACCTGGATCCTCCTCTTCGGGGCCCTCGGCTTCTCCTTCTTCTCCGGCTTCTTCTCCTCGGCCGCCGGGGCCGGGGTCGCTGGCGGTGCGGCTGGCTGCGGGGCCGCCGGCGCCTTGGACATCGCTACTTCGCCTCCGCGGCCGGTGCTGCCGGGGCCGCGGCCTTCTTGCGCTCCTGCTTGAGCTTCTCCCTCTCCTCCTTCGACATCGCCCTGACCCCGAGGTAGCGGGGGTGCGTCCGTCCCCTGGCGTCGCTGGAAGAGTACACGTGAAGGCGGCATATCACGTCCGTGGTCCCTGAGTGAGGCTCGAGCCCGACGAGGCCGATCAGCTCCGCGGGGACCCCCAGCTCCGTCGCCGCCGCCGCTATGGCCTCGGCGCGGGAGATCTTCCCGGCCTTCCCCTCGATCACGAGCTCGAAGTACGTCCGCTCGAGGAGCTTCGACTCAGACTTCTTCCTCACCTGCAAGGCGGGTCACCCCGCCCCCCCGAGGATATTAATCCTCCGAGGCTCAGCCGATCTCCACTATCCCCATCTCGGCCAGGAGGGCCCTGTTCCTGGCCTTCTGCGCCGACCCGACCGGGACCTCCACTATGCCCTCCCCGGGCTGCCCGTAGAAGAGAACGGCGGACAGTGGCGACAGGGCGATGGCCGGGATCGCGAGCAGGTCCTCTTCGCCGCGGACGGACACCCTCACCGGCTTGGACCCGGCGAACGCCTCGCGCAGCCCCGCGATCGCCTCCTGCGTTATCGTGCCCGCGGGGTTGTCGACCTGGATGAGACGGGAGTACGGGGCGTCCGGGGGGGCCCTCTCCTTCCTGTTCTCCCGGCCGTCTACCACCTGCACGTCCGGAGTCCGGCCGGCCTTCGACACGGTCTCGGTGACCCTGTCCCCGACGGTGATGACCATCGGCGGGGCCCTGATGGCCGCCGCGAACTCGGGGCCGGCAATCTGCGGGGGAGCGTAGAGCCTCCCAAGAGGCTTGGCGAGGCCTTCCCTCATGTGCTCGGGAAGCGCGTAGGTCCGGCCCATCGCGCTAGCTTACCTTGAGGGCGTACCTGCCTGGCTGGGTTATCCCGAGGGTCTTCGCGACCTGCGACTTCTCAGGGGATATCACGACTATCAGCCCGGACCACTCCCCGCTGAGCTCGGTGGAGCCGTCCCTCGGGCACGCCTTCTCGGTCGTCAGCGTCTTGCACTTCCTGCAGGCCTGCTCTCTCATCCGCGTCAGCTCCCGGCCCTTGTCTCGGCCTTCTTCTGCTTCGCAGCCTTCGCGACCTCCTCGTCTATCCACTCGAAGGCGCCGAGGAAGGGCTGCCTGCACGTGACCCCTATCTTCCCCATGGATATCCCGCGGCCCAGGCTGACCGCGGTAATCCTGACCCTCACCTTGCTCCCCACCTTCAGGGAGCGCTTCGTCTGCGAGGCGTTGATGATCCCTGACTTCACGTCGCTCGTCAGGTAGTCGTCCATGATCTGGCTGAGGTGGAGGAGGGCGTCAGCCGGCCCTATCCTGACGAACGCGCCGAAGTCCGTGACCTCGACGATCTCCCCCTCGACCAGCTCCTGCCTCAGGGGGAAGAACGACAGGACTTCGAACTTCACGCGGTGGTACGTCGCGCCGTCCCCCGCTATGATCTTGCCGACCTTGTCGACGTCGACCTTCGTCACGAGCACCACGTACCCGTAGTCGGGGTTGATCGTGCTCTCGTACTTGAGCTTCAGGAGGTCGAGGGCGACCTTCTCAAGAGGCGACCCGAACTTGTCGGGGGGGACGCGGACTACGTCCTCTAGGTTCACAAGCTCGAACAAGTAAGTTGCGGTCGCCCCTTTCGGGCGAACGTATATCCATATCGGTCTGTTTCGTCGCTCAAGGAGGCGGTCAGCCCTAGGGGAGGGGCGGTCCTGCCCTCTTGTGGGCCGACTTCCGGATCATCCTGAGGACGTCGTCGACTACTTCCTCCGCCACGCCGGCCGCCCTCGCGACCGACGAAGGGGTCTTCTTCAGGTCGAGCAGGCCGTGCAGGACCAGGTCGAGCCTGTCGTAGTCGACAGGTATCTCGTCGATAGCCCTGTGCCCGGGCCAGAGGCGGGGAGACGACGGCTTCTCAGAGACACGCTTCGGCAAGCCGAGGTACTCCGCCAGCGCCCGCACCTGCGTCTTGTAGAGCCTTCCGATGGGGAGGAAGTCTACCGCACCGTCGCCGAACTTCGTGAAGAAGCCGATCTCCAGCTCGGACCTGTCGCCGGTCCCCGCCACAAGGAGTCGCTCGGCGTTCGCGACGTAGTACAGCACGAGCATGCGGGCCCTGGCCTGCGCGTTCGCCCTGGCCATCTTCGTCCCCTCTACGGGAACCGCAGACGTGAGCGCACGGACTATCGGGTCGACCTCGACGGTCAGCTTCCTTACGCCAAGGATCGACGCCAGGCCCGCCGCGTCCCTCATGTCCGTCGCAGGGGTGCTCGACGAGGGCATCAGCGCCGCCGTCACCCTTTCGGGCCCGAGGGCCCTGGAACAGAGCGCGCAGACCACGGAGCTGTCGACCCCCCCGCTCAGCCCGACGACCACTCCCGCGGCCTTCGCTCTGTCGACCGTCTTCGCGATGAAGGCCGTCAGCCTCTTCGCTTCCGACGCCGGATCGAGCGCCAGCTGGCCGCCCAAGAACGCCCCCCTTCCGCTCCCGACTAATCCGTCTTTTCTTCGCCTAGAGGAGGGCGACCCTGCCGCTCCTGAGGCCTATCACCTGGACCCCCGACGCCCTGAGGGCACCCGCCATCCCCCTGTCGACCGTGGCCACCGCGGCTGCGCTTCTCCCGGCCGAGGCGACTTCGTCGTCAACCGAGGCCGACCCGCAGGGCTCCGTCCGGAATCCCTTCGACAGCTCGAGCCCCACCCTCGCGTACCTCGCCCTCCTTCCCCGCCCTGAAGAGAGTGCGGCTAGCTCCGCCCTGACGCAGTCCAGCATGACCGGCTCGAACCTCCCCATGAGGAGCTGTACCTCTCCCATCCAGTCCGACGGCTTCTCCGCGACCGCCATCAGGAAGCTGCTGTCGAATACGACCTTCTTCAATCACTTCAGCACGCCGGAGCCGATCAGGCGCCACCTCTCGGCGATGCGCCTGCTGATCGCCCCCCTCATGCCCGGCTCGACCGCCACCGGCTTCTTGAGGTCGACCTCTATCACTTCGCCCCTGGCGGACGTCACGACGGCCTGCGAGGAGCTGGTCCCAAGGTTCAGCCTGAGGTTCTCCCCTAGCTTCACCTTGTCCACCTTCACGAGCTCCGCCGAGCCCACCGCCGTCTCGAACAGGTCGAGGTCGAGGGTGATGTGCTCCCACGTCGGAGGGAGGGAGCCCGGCTTGCCGATCACGCTCCCGACCATCTGGTCCCCCTTCGTGAAGGCCGGGTCGAGCGACGTCCCCACCGCGACCAGGCCTCCGGGAGAGACCCCGTCTGCGCGCCCTGCCCCGGTCTGAAGGGACGTGACCTTGGTCACGACCGGGACGTACTTCCCGGTCCTGTCGTCCAGCATCCCCGGCTTCAGCTCCACGTCGTCCCCCATCCTGATCTCCCCCCTGACCAGGCTGCCGCCGAGCACCCCTCCGGAGAGGTCGGACACCTCAGACCCGGGCCTGTTGACGTCGAAGCTCCTCACGACGTACATGAGGGAGTCGGCCCTCGGGTCCCGCGCGGGGGTGGGGACCACCTCCTCGAGGGCTTCGATGAGTGCGTCGATGTTCAGCTTCTGCTGAGCCGATATGGGGACGATCGGCGCCGACGCGGCCACCGTCTTCTCGACGAACTTCTCGATGTCCCTCCTGTTCTTCTCGGCTTCCTCGTTGGTGACGAGGTCGATCTTGTTCTGCGCGATCACTATCTTCTTCATCCCGAGCATCTGCAGCGCCTGCAGGTGCTCGCGCGTCTGGGGCTTCGGGACCTGCTCGTTGGCCGCTATCACCAGCAGGGCGCCGTCCATCAGGAACGCCCCTGCGAGCATGTTGGTCATCAGGCTCTCGTGCCCAGGGCAGTCCACGAAGCTGACGGCCCGGAGCAGCTTCCCTTCCGCCCCGCAGACGGGGCAGGTCTTGCTGGTGGAGTAGCAGGCGGGGGCGGGCGTCCTCGGACACTTGTAGAACGCGGCGTCGGCGTAGCCGACCTTGATCGTGATGCCCCTCTTCAGCTCCTCGCTGTGGGCGCTGGCCCAGACGCCGGTGATCGCCCGGGTCACGCTGGTCTTGCCGTGGTCCACGTGCCCGCTCGTCCCGATGTCCACTTCGGGCTGGCGGGGGAGCAGCGCGGAGGGCTCAGCCTGTTGAGTTATCTGACCTGACAACGAGCTTCGCGAGCCTTTCCCCCTTTTTAAAGAATAGAGAGAAGACGGGGACAGGCCGAGCCCCCGGCCGGGCTAGTGCCCCATCAGCTCCCTGACGGCCACCGGGAGGAAGCTCTTGTCCGGGAAGAACACGAGGAAGAAGACGAACGCGGCTGCGAGATACGCCACGGAGGCGCGCTTAGGGAACCACGGCCGGGTCACCAGGTATGCGGCCCCGAGCGAGAGGCTCGGAACGGCTGGCAGGATGTAATAGGGGTACGTGATCCTGTCGAGCCCGTATTGTATCACGTAGTAGGGGAGGTAGCACCAGAGGAACCACACGAGAGCCAGCCCCGCCAGCCTCGTCTCGCCGTCCATGGGCTTGGGGTCTTCCCCCTTCCGCCTTCTCGCGAGGCCCAGATAGAGCGCCACCGCCGCCAGGGGGGCCCAGGCGAAGACCGCCCAGGTGACGACCAGGTTGGTCACCCCCCAGTATCCGACCGTCACGTAAGAGCCTCCGATGCAGTTACCGAACGCGTTGACGACCCCCAGGCAGTACGTGTCGACGTAGTAGTTGACGGGGGTGTAGTATGTTATCCAGTTCAGAGGGAGTATTGGGGTGGCGACGTGGGGGTCGCTCGGGAAGGCGCACCAGTACGGGCCCGTCTGAAGGGTCACCACCGGGTTGGGAGGGGTGCAGAGTAGCGGCCCCGTGAGCGAAGAGCCGAACTTCAGTATGAACTGCACCTGCTGGAGGAAGGTGGGGAATGAGGCGCTGGCAAACAGCGAGTCGTAGACCTGCATCCCGGCCGCGAAGACCACCAAGAGGGCGAGCAGGACCTTCACGGCCCCTTCCCCCCTGTCCCTGAGGGTCCCCTCCCCGAACAGGACCATGAACGTCACCACCGCGGCGGCGCCGAACAGCGCCGTCTCCTTCGTGAGGCCGGCGAGGCCGAGGAAGACCCCTGCCAGGACGTACTTGTCGGCCTTCCACACCTTCATCCCGTACAGATAGGCCAGGAGCGCGAGGAGCGTGAAGAAGACCTGCTGGACGTCGATGAGCCCGGCGCCGGAGTGGACGAAGAACATCACGTCGAGGGCCAGGAAGGACGCCCCCAGATAGGCGAGCCGCCTGCTCCCGGAGACCTTCAGGGCCACTAGGAACAGCATGGGGAGGCAGAACGTCCCGAGGAGGACTTGGAATATCCTGTACCCCAGGTCGGTGTCTCCGAAGAGGGCCATCCCCGCGGCGATGAAGGCCTTGCCTAGGAACGGATGCTCCAGGTTGCAAGCCGAGGGGTACTCCGTCCCATTCTGAAGCAGCCCGCACTGGGTCCCCTTCAGCATCAGGTTGGCCGCGGGGACGTAATAGACGCCCTCGTCCATGATGCACCCGCTGGAGTTGGTCGCCGGCACCGAGCAGCCTGAGGTCGGAGGCTCGTTTATCACGAAGGCGTGGGCCGCCAGGGTAGCGAGGGTTATGCCGACCACGAAGAGAAGCGGCACCCTGTACGAAGGGTACCGAAGATAGCAGAAGAGCGTCCCCGTGCAGACGGTCGCCACCGCCAGCGCGGTGAGGACCGCCACGCCGGCCGCAGCCGGGAGCAGAAGGGAAGGATCGCCGGTCGCCGCGTGGGCGACAATCGTCAGCAACAGGAAGGCGAGCGCCACGAAGCTGGCCAGCAGCAGGAGCTTGACCACCCTCCCGAGGGTGGGGGCGGGCGGGGCCTCTCCCGGCACTTCCACACTTTCTCTGCGGCCGCGGGCGCTAAAAAAGAGGAGCGTCGCGCCCAAGGGGCCGGACTTGCAACATCCTTAACTAACGAACGCGGGTTGACCGACTCAGTTGCCTTATTGTCCGAACTGCGGGAAGCAGATCGCCGGCGGCCAGAAGTTCTGCCCCGAATGCGGCGCCCCCCAGGTCGCCGCGAGCCC
>JASHUK010000007.1 GCA_030040055.1 Nitrososphaerales archaeon
TGCGACAGCACCCTGCTCCACACCAGATGGTTCCCACCCGCTCCGTGTATGAAGACGCAGTCCTTCGGGGAGGAGCGCGGAGGGGGAGAAGACAACCCCGCGCTCGGGAGGCACGAGATATTTAACCGGGGAACGGGAGGTCGGGCAACGGGTTGAGCCAGGCCGGGTCTCTGAGGAAGCTGGTGGGCGGAAAGGACATCGTGGTGGCGCCGGGGGTCTTCAGCCCTGCGGTGGCCCTCCTTGCCGAACGGACCGGGTTCAAGGCGCTCTACTTCTCGGGGGCGGCGTTCTCGAACCTCCTCGGGCTCCCCGACCTCGGGATAACCACGCTCCCGGAAGTGACCAGGGCGGCAGGAGAGATCACCGCGCAGGCGAAGTCTCCGCTGATCGTGGACGCGGACACGGGATTCGGCGAGGCGCTGAACGTGATGCGCACTGTCAGGGAAATGAGGCGGATCGGGGCCGCTGCGGTGCAGATCGAGGACCAGGTCCTCCCCAAGCGGTGCGGCCACCTTGACGGGAAGGAGCTGGTAGAACCCGACGAGATGGTGAAGAAGATCCTGTCCGCGGAGCGGGAGGCGAAGGGTGAGCTCCTGATCATCGCCAGGACCGACGCGAGAGGGGCTGAAGGGATGGACTCCGCCATTCAGAGGGCGAGGGAGTACGAGAGGGCCGGGGCGGACATGGTCTTTCCGGAGGCCCTTCAGACGAGGGAAGAGTTCGCGGAGTTCCGGCGGAAGCTCGACGTCCCGCTCCTGGCTAACATGACCGAGTTCGGCAAGACCCCCTACATGTCAGCCGCCGAGTTCCAGAAGCTCGGGTACAACGTCGTGATATTCCCGGTGACCGCCTTCAGAGCGATGATGAAGGCGGTGGAGTCGGCGCTCGGGGAGCTGAAACGAAAGGGGACGCAGAAGGGCATCGTGGGGTCCCTGATGACTAGGGACGAGTTCTACGAGCTCATCGACTACTACAGCTACGAAGACTCCGACAGGGCGGCCATGGAGGCGGCCCGGCGGCTCCGGAGAACCAGACCTTAATACCGCTCGTGAAGGCCGCAGCGGCCGTGCCGGACAAGCTGAGGGTCCCGAGCGGGCTCGCCGGGGTAGAGGTCGCGGAGACGAGGATCGGGAAGAGCGACTCTGACGGCTCGCTGGTCTACCGGGGCTACCCCATCAGGGAACTCGCCGACAACGCTGGGTTCGAGGAGACCGCCTACCTCATCCTCAACGGGTCCCTCCCCGCAAGGGCCCAGCTCCTGGAGTTCTCTTCCGCCCTGAAGTCTTCGATGGACGTCCCCCCGAAGGCCTTCGAAGTGATGGGCGCGCTCGGAGGCGGGGCGCACCCGATCGACGCGCTTAGGACGACAGTGTCGGCCCTTGGCAGTCTCGACAGAGAGGGGGTCGCCGCCGCCCAGCAGAGGTCGATAGAAGGAAAGATGGCCGTCCTTGCAGCCAACTGCCACAGGGTCCCCAGGGGCGAGCGGCCTTTCCTTCCCGACGGGAAGGGCGGGTTCGCAAGCAGCCTCCTGCGCATGCTCACCGGGAAGTCCATCGAGGGATACGACCTGTGGGCCTTCGAGAGGGTGCTCCTGTTCTACATGGAGCACGACCTGAACGCCTCGTCCTTCACCGTCAGGGTGGTGGCGTCGACCCTGGCCGACCCTTACGCGGCGACATCAGCGGGGCTGGCCGCCCTCAAGGGGCCCCTGCACGGCGGAGCCAACGAAGACGCCATGAAGATGCTGCTTGAGATAGGCGACCCAGAGAAGGGGAAGGAGTACGTGGACAGCGCCCTCGAGAGGAAGGTGAAGGTGGCCGGGTTCGGGCACAGGGTCTACAAGAAGTTCGACCCTCGCGCGGTGCTCTGCAAGGGATACCTCAGGGAGATGCTGAAGAGGCGCGGCGAGGACGACAAGATCTACAGGCTCTGCGACGCGGTCGAGGCCGAGATGATGGAGAGGAAGGGGCTGCCCCCGAACCTCGACTACTACGCGGCCCCGATATTCTACCTCTTGGGGATCGAGATACCTCTGTACACCCCCATCTTCGCGGCCAGCAGGGTCTTCGGGTGGATGGCCCACTACAACGAGCAGGTGGCCGAGAACAAGCTGATCAGGCCTGACGCCGTGTACGTCGGGCCGACCGACCTCAGATACGTGCCGATCGAGCGCAGATAGGCTCAGCGCACAAGGCTCCTAGCCGCCTCGTCCACCGTCAGACCCCCCCGGAGGACCCGCCTGGCCAGCCCGTCGACCCTCTGGTCGGCCTTCGCCGCGAGCCTGTCGAGCGCCATCCCCTTTGCCGTCTGCAGGACGAGGCCCTTCGCGCTCCTCAGCAGTATCTCCTCGTCCCCGGCCACGAACCTCGCCCTGACCTTCTCGACGGCGGCCTCGAGTCTGTCCATCCCCTCACCCGTAAGGGCCGAGACCTTCACGACCGCGGGCGAGCGTCCCTTGAGGCTTCTCACGAGCGCGAGTAGCCCAGTGACCATGAGGTCGGCCCCCTCGAGGTCCGACTTGTTCACGACATAGACGTCCCCGACCTCCATGAGCCCGGCCTTCGACATCTGCACCTCGTCCCCGAGCCCCGGCATCAGGAGCACCAGGACGGCGTGGGAGACCCCCACCACTTCGACGTCGGACTGCCCGATGCCGACCGTCTCCAGCAGCACCACGTCGAAGCCGGCCGCGTCCATGAGAAGTATGGCCTGGGCAGTCGAGCGAGACAGCCCTCCGGACCATCCCCTCGATGCCATGCTGCGGATGAACACCCGCTCTTCGCCGAAGTGCTCCGACATCCTCACCCGGTCTCCAAGAAGGGCCCCGCCGCTTACCGGGCTGGTGGGATCCACCGCTATCACCCCAACCCTGAGCCCCTTCGCCAGGTAGGCGCCTATCAGCCTGCTCACGAGCGTGCTCTTCCCCGTGCCAGGGGGGCCGGTCACCCCCAAGACGAAGGCGCGGTGAGCAGGCCTGAGGTGGCGAAGGAGGTCTTCTGCCTCCTCGGGGTCGTTCTCGACCAGGGAGATCGCCCTCGCGAGCGCCCTCCTCTCCCCGGCTGCCACCCTGCGGGCGAGCGCCTGACTCAAGACCGGGGTGACGCCCCCCGGGTGTTCTTATCTGTTGAAGACGATGCTTTATTTCGGGCCGCGCGAAGGTCGCCCTGGCTTGCTCAGAGAGGGCGGGGAGCCTTACTGGAAGGGAAAGGCGAAGTCGGTGGGGGCCGCGAGGAGGGAGCGCGGGAGGCTGTACGACCGCAAGGCGATCGCCGACATCGAGAAGGGGGTTAAGCAGTGGGAGAATGATGTGCTCTCGCCGTGGCTGGCGCACTCCCAGGCTACCAGGGAGGACTTCCAGACCGCGTCCGGCATACCGGTGAAGTCGCTCTACACCCCAGCCGACGTCAAGGACCTGGACTACGGGTCCCAGGGCTTCCCCG
>JASHUK010000067.1 GCA_030040055.1 Nitrososphaerales archaeon
CGACTCGTACCTTCCAGAACCTTGACGGCCTCAACTGTTCTCCCGCTTCGGGAGACCGTCCGAGTTCCTCCAAACTTGACACAATACGCCTCCCGAGGGAAGGGGGGAGCTTCCGCAGTGACTTGGCTGCCTTTGGAGTGAGAAGGACGGAGAAGGTCAAAAGACGTTCTTCAGGGGAAGAAGCGATTCGGGGTGCGTCCTAGCTCCCTCGCTTTCCTTCTGTAGCATGTCATGGAATCTGCGCGTCCGTTCCCTTTCCTCATAGAGGGCGACGATAGTCTTCACTGCCTCGCTTCTGCTCGAAAACCTCCCTTCGGCAATCCAGCGATCTATCTCCTTCACCAGTTCCTCTGGAATTCTGACTTGGACCTGTGTTGTGGCCATCTGTGTAGACAGATACGTCTACAACAATATAAGCATTCTTCGTGGGCCTGACGGCTCTGTGCGACTCGTGTGTCTCAACCTGAAATCATGCCTCACACGCCATGTAGGAAACGGTTACTTTGCAACTATGCCCATGTAAAGAAGGGATGAGTTGACGAACCAATTTATCCTTACACTACCGTTGAAGAGCGTCGCGAGGACAGGGCTGGGAGGAAGCGTGACGAAGGGGACCGCCCAGGTAAAGTTCACGTTCTGGTTCTGAGTAGAGACGATATCACCTAGGGGCGATGCCGACAGGCTCTCTGTAACACTGTAGGTCACTGTGTAACTCGTCCGTGTGCACACAGCCCCTGGGCCGTACGGACAGGATGGCGGACTGATGTAGGTGCTGCGGAAGAGGTAACTGCCTACAGTGAAGTTCGGCAGGCTCAGTGGGGAGGCGATGGGGAGAGTAACTTCGGACGCATTGTAGTGGATGACGTTTTCGGCGCTGTGTGTTGTCGTAGATGTAACTGTTGTCGTGGACGTGACTATTGTCGTTTGAAGAGTGGGGGACGACCTGAATCCAACGAGTGCCAACGAAGCAAGGCTTACCACGGTGACTAGCAGGACTCCCAGAACTGCATCTTTCATTCTCATTTTGTCCCTCTCAAAGAGGGTTGATAGAGACATATAGACCCAACGCCCAGAACGACCTTCTAAGCAGAAGGACAGAAGTCACGCCACCAAACGCCCCATCAAACCCACCGTCCCGGCAAGCGGGAAGGAGACTACTAGAGAGCCTGGAGTCGAGCCCCGGCATCTGCGCAGTTCACTCGTGCTTGAGTCGTCTGCAGGTCCAACGAGAATCGAATGCCGGAGCATTCGATAGAGGCGCCCTTGCGAGGGTCGGGCGAACAGTGCCACTTCTGAACGTCGAGAGATTTCGTGCCATCTTGCAGGCCATTGAGCGAGCCCGAGCGGGACTCGTATGTGTGCGGGCCCGACGGGAATCGCTCACACTTTCTAAAAGCTGGCTCATTCTCCAAAAGGCACTCACGGGTCGCTCTCGCCGCCGGCGCTCTAGCGCGATGACTAGCGAGTGCGCGATCTCTCTAGTACTCTGTTGATCTCGGCTTCCGCGTCGGCCCTCGAGTACTTCAGTGCCACATCCCGTGTTCGCAACTCGTCGAGGAGTCTCCACAGGGAGACCCCCGCAATCACGGACGCCTGCTCCAGCGATACTCTCTCCTTCACGTATCGGTCGACCGCGATATCCATCCTCGCGTCGCCCAACCCTCTGTCTACCACCCTCCTTAGAATGGTCGACTGATCTTCCCCTGTCAGCTGCTGCAATTCCTTAAGGGACTTCTTTAGGTGCCTTGGTATCACGAAGGATATTCGCTCACTCAAACCTCGCACCTCGTTCCAAGAAGTCGCTCAGAATCTCGCCGCTTATCCATCCGTGACCACCATATTCCTTTACGTTTCTCACGAAATCACTTTTCGGCAGGGCCCTAGACACCAGTAGCTCTAGCATGACCCCCAATGTGGTTGTGGTCTCCACCCTGTAGAGTTCGGCGGTCCGCCTGCCCTTCAGGTCGTCCATGAACAGCCGATCCTTCTTCTCAATTGCCAACGCTATCGCCTCCGCCTCTCCCCTGCCCACGGCTTCGGACAACTCCACCGCCAATCTGTCAGAAGCCTTGGAGAGTGGAGTGGTCTTCAGCCACCCTTCTCTTTCGAGACCCTCGAGATTGAGGGCGTCGCTGTATCCCTCGAACTTCCCCGCCTCGATGGTCTCTCGCCTCACGGCAGGCGGTATCAGTATCTGGGAAAACGTCGAGCGAGCGTAACCCAGCTTTCCGAGCCTCGACAGGTGAATCAACGGACTTGAATTGCTCACGGGCATCGATGATTCGGTGCCTGTGAGTTTCCAGTCGCGGCCTATAAGTATTACGTCTTATGAAATCGTAAGAAACGCGACCGGGGCTGCACCTACCAACTGCAACCAATTCTCAAGACGTATTGAATGCGGGCCCGACGGGAATCGAAGTGTTTTCGCAGCTCAAATTGGTACCGTTTACTTTCTCAGTTAGGAATCGAACTCTAACTAGTGGTCGGGCCGGTGAGCTTCGACCAATACACTTTCGTTTCGCGGGTTTGGATTGGGTGCCGCGCGTAACCTGATTCTCAAGTTCAGATTTCCACCTTGGCGGCCCTCGTCCACAGAATACGCTTAACTCGGCCGCCACTTCAATCATTGGAGCATCAATTGGTCTCCACAGGGGTACCCACCTTAGACGGCCTCCTAGGCGGCGATGGGTACCCTGACAGGTCATCGATTCTGGTAATCGGGCCACCGGGAATAGGAAAGGAAACTCTCGGTTACTGGTTCATCCGCTCTGGGCTCGTACAGGCGGACTACTGCCTCTACGTCACCCACCGACCCGTGTCCGATGTCCTCAGGGACATGAAGGGGATGGGTGTCGGCACCGACCGCGTTCCAGAGTGGATCGCGAGCTCGGGGTCGCCCGTCAAGTGTGACCTACGAGACTCCACTGCGATATCGTACAACGCGAAACAGGCGGTGCAACGGAATCCAGGCAGACGCGTGAGGGTCGCGACAGACGTGCTCTCCCCACTGCTCGTTCTCAATCCGCTCCAGCCGATGTACAGCTATTGGGCACAGCTCCTGACGGACCTGAAGCAGCGCGACTCGATCGTCTTCGCTCTTGCCGAGGATGGGATGCATCCCCCGAATGTCCTGACGACCATGGAGCAGCTCTTCGACGGTGTGATCGAGATGAGGCTATACGAGGAGGGGCTGGCCATCATGCCGCTCTTCCGCGTAAAGAAGATGCTCGGACTCCCGCCACTTCACGGTTACTTCAGGTTCTCCGTAACGAATGCGGGTATGGAGGTGGTTCCCCATGTTAAGTGAAATCTTCAAGGTGATCGAGGTGTTGAGCCTCATCGTCACCGGCGTCATTATGGCCTTGGGCGCATACCGGGCAGCGAGAATCGGGAGGGCCTTCGTGGATCCGCTCTATCGTAGCCGAGCTCGCTGGACGGCTGGAGTCATGTTGCTGCTCGTCGTTGCGCTGTTAGGCGACCCTCTTAGCCCCGCTTCATCCACCCAACCCGCCCTGATCACCCTTCCCAGCTCTCTCATGGCGCTGGGGGACATTTCCCTATTTGCCCAACTGGGCTTCATCGCAGCAATCTTCGTCTTCGTCGACAGGACGGTACTGGTGACCATGGACATGGACTTCTTCCACAGGACCACTCTTCGGTGGCCGAAGGTCCGAATCTTGTTCTATTTCCTGCTATTCGTAGGCCTAATCGAGGGTTTCGGTAACTCGTATCTGGGGGGGTTACCCCCATCCCAGGTCTCCAAGTGGGAGATCTACGCGGTAGGTTCCGTCCCTACGGGAAACTATTCCTGGTTCCCCTTGTTCACATTTGCACTGCTCACAGTCGTATTTGGCTGTGCGGCAGCCGCCATGGTTGTAGGTGCCAGGAGGACGCAAGACAGGACGCTCAGGAGACATGTGAGATTCCTGGGAATCGCGATTGTCTCCTTCTTCATAGCAATTGTCACCCTCACTTTCACTACGTACACTCTGGCCTCCGACCCTGCCGTGAGCCTCGTGCCCGCCCTCTTATTCATCATGACCGGGTATCTGTTCTATCAAGTGGCGATGTCGCTGACCCCCATTGGCAAGGTTGAGAAAGAACGAGCGACTGACTCCACGGTTGGACCGCTCAAGAAGAGTTAGGCGGCCAACTCTCCTCTTCGGCGTCCCACGACAGGATATCGGCTCCTCGAGAGACTCCGCCGCCGCTTGGACCTGGGTCAACAGGCCAGCGGGGCTACGTGCTTGGCCCCATAGGTGGCGTGGCTTTGAATAGTATGCTTGGTGGGCCGGTGAGATTTGAATACTCCGCCTCAGAATGCGAAATTTCAATCAGTCTTCTGCCTCGCAAAGTGCCAGGCGTGGAATTGGATTCGCGGTAAAATCGCTCGGATTGAGCTATTTGCCCAATTTGGAATCCATTCTGAGATAATTGGTGAGCGGGCCCGACGG
>JASHUK010000068.1 GCA_030040055.1 Nitrososphaerales archaeon
CATGTTCTTGATGAAGTCGCGGTGGCCCGGCGCGTCGATCAGCGTGTAGAAGAACTTCGGCGTCTCGAACCTCTGGAAGGCGAGGTCAATGGTGACACCCCTCTCCCTCTCGTCCTTGAGCTCGTCCAGGACCCATGCGTACTTGAACGAGTCGCCGGCCCCGGTCTTCTCGGACTCCTTCGCGAACTCCTCGATCATCCTCTGGTCGACCACGCCGAGGTCGAAGAGGAAGTGCCCCATGGAGGTGCTCTTGCCATGGTCCACGTGGCCCGTCACTATCAGGTTCAGGTGAGGTTTATTCGCCATTCTGGGTCACCGGTTACGAAAGCCCGACTTCGTCCGACCGTATTTAAGGGTAGTGCAACATGAAGCGTCTTTTTGGGACGTGGAAGGTAAGGGGCAGGTTAGCGACCCTCTGAAGGCCGTCCCCGTCTTAAAATATCAGACCGGCTCGGCGGCAGCCGATGGAGCCGCAGAAGCCTTCGAGGATGCCGTTGATTTCGCTGGCGGTGGTGCTGCTGATACTCCTGGCCGCCTTCGCATTCTATTACGAGACCTCTAGCATGACGATCTCCGCCGACCAGGGCTCGATCACGACCCTGAAGAGGAGCGTCAGCAGCCTCCAGGACAACGTGACAAGCCTGAAGGACGCGGACGGCGTCCTGATGCGGGAGCTGACTGACGCCAACGGAACCATATCGTCGCAGTCGAGCGAGATCCAGTCGCTGTCCGGCGTGGCCGGAAGCCAGAGCTCTGAGGTCGCCGGCTACCAGAGCACCGTGGCCCTGCAGGTCACGAACACGATCACGAGCCAGATGACACTCGACATGCCTTACAACTCATCGACCACCCTGGCCTCTTTCCAGGTCGCGTACGCCGGCTACCTGCAGGTCTCAGGAACCTCGACTACGTACGTGGAGATCGCGGTCTGCTACGGCGCGACGTCTCACACCCTGTGCAACAACAGCCTGACCTACTACGCGATTGACTTCGGGTACGGCGGGGCGACGTTCAACGCGCCCCTCGAGCCCGGCGCGGTCTGGATCAACGTCTTCAACATCGACCCCGGCACGGCCTCCCTGACGGTCGTCGTCCTCACCTGAGAAGCTTAAAAGGAAAGGCGCCTCACGGCGAAGGCGTGTCCACCGGCCACGACTACTTCCGGACCTGCCCTTCTTGCGGGAAGCGCTTCCACGTCAAGCGGGTGGGCGAACAGCTCATCGGCGAGGAAGTGGAGCAGGGGGAGGTGGCCAAGGTCCACGGCAGGGCGCTTTCGGGCTCCGTCATGCGCTTCGTCCGGACCGCGAGAGACCCGACATCCGAGATCCTTCCGGGAGAGAGTGGTGACCCCGAGGTGGTGGCGGACGAGACGTTCAGGGACGAATACAAGTGCGGCCATTGCGGGCACGAGTGGTCCGAGGTCAGGCGCCAAGCGGCCGAAGTAGAAGGCGGAGAAAAGGCAGGCTACAAGGGAGACTAGCAGGGGCGGCTGCCCCGCTCAGGCCACCGTACCCACGGTGCCGACCGAGTCTGCAACGTAGACGTACTTGTTCAGGTTGTCGTACACCATGGCCACCGGCCCCGCGCCGGGGAGCAGCTCTGATATCACCACGTTAGCCTTCGTTATCACCGCCACCGTCCCCGTGTACGCGTTGGCGGCGAACATCTCCTCTGCTGGAGGGTAGTAGGCGAGGGACTGCGGGCTCCCTCCGCTGAAGACGGTCGTCGCGACGTTGCCGCGGGTGATGGCGACCACGGAGCCGGGGTAGGTCAGGTACCCGTCCCCGTCCTCGTATCCCTCGAAGGCCACGTACATCTGGTGGTTCGCGGGGTCGAAGGCTAGCGCAACCGGGTAGGTCCCACCGGTCACGTCGTTGATGACGGCGTTGCCGCTGGATATCGACGACACTGTGCCGTCGTAGTAGTTTGCGACGTACATCTGCTTGTTCGAGCTGTCGTAGGCGAGCGCGATGGGGGCGGACCCGACCCCCACGGCGGTCACCGCGGTGGGAACGGACGCGCTGGAGAGGACCGTGACCGAGTCGGACCCGAAGTTGGCTACGTACACCTCGCGGTTCGCAGGGTCGTACGCGAGGGCCTCCGGATTGACGAGGGGCCCAGTCTCGGAGGACTGTATCGTCTCGACCACGGAGTTCGACTTCGAGATGACGCTCACCGTGCTCGACCCGGCGTTCGCCACGTAGACCTGGCCGTTGTGGGGGTCGTAGGCGAGCGCGGCCGGGTCGGCCCCGACCGTTATCGTGGCGACGACGACGTTCGAGCTGGATATCGCGATGACCCAGTCCCAGTTGCGCGTGGCGACGTACACCTCGTGATTCGACGGGTCGTAGACAGCGGCGTCAGGCTGGTTGCCGGTCCCCACCGAGAAGGTCGCCACGACGGACGGGGTGGCGGCGCTCGATATCGCCATCACCGAGGAGGAGCCGAAGTTGGAGACGTAGACGTCGCCGTTAGCGGGGCTGTAGGCCAAGGCGACCGGGTCGCTGCCCACCGTTATCGTCGCAATCACGTCCGCGCTGGAGGTCGCGGTCACGCTGGCCGAGCCGTAGTTGGCCACGTACATCTCGGAGTTCACGGGGTCGAACCCCAGCCCTGCGGGGACATTGCCGGCGACGAAGACGCTGGAGGCGTAAGAGGCTGATATCGTAGTGACGTTGTTGGAGCCGGAGTTGGACACGTACATCTCCTTGTCAGCGGGGTCGTAGGCTATGGCCGACGGGCTCGCCCCGACGGGGACCGTAGCCACCACGGCAGGGGCCTGCGGGCTCCTAGGACTGGAGAGGACGACGACGGAGGCGTTGCCGGAGCCCTGGTCGAGGACGTAGACCTGGCCGTTCCCCTGGTCGTAGGCAAGCCCTATCGCGTCCCCCCCGACCTCTGCGACAGACGCGTTCATGGACAGCGTCGATATCACGGACACCTTCCCAGCGGCTCCGTCGGAGACGAACACGGACCTCCCGCGCGGGTCGTAAACGATGGCGCTCGGCGACCCCGGCAGCTGGACGCTCCCGATGGCTACGTTCCCGCGCGAAATCTCCGTGGCGGCCGCTGGTCCGGACGAAGCCACCCAGATCTTCCCGTCCTCGGGATCGTAGGCTAGCGCACGCGGCGAGCCTCCCAGCCCTATCACCCCGGCGACCGAGGGAGCGACGGAGCCAGAGATTGCGTACACGTTGTCGGAGCCGGCATCCGCGACGTACATCTCGCGGTTCTGTGGGTCGTAGGCTAGGGCGATGGGGTCGCTGCCGGTGGGTATCGTGGCCACGACGACGTTCGAGTCCGAGATGACCGATACCGTCGCGGACCCGGAGTTGGCCACGTACACGTACTTGTTGGCAGGGTCGTAGGCGAGGGCGACCGGCTCCCTCCCGACGTCCACGGTCAGAAGAAGCGAGGGGGAGGCGGTGCTCGACATTACAGACACCGTTCCCGAGCCGTTGTTTGCCACGTACATGTCGCCGTCGGCGAGGCTGTACGCCATGGCGTCGGGGTTGTTCCCTACCGGGATCGCGCCCACGATGGAGAGCGCCGCGGTCCCCGAGATCACCGTGACCGACTTCCCTCCTCCGTTGAGCACGTACATCTCCCTGTTGCGGGGGTCGTAGGACGCGGCGGAAGGCGACGCCCCCACGGTGGCGTTCGACACTGCGACGGGCACCGGGGCGCTCGACACCGCCGTGACGCTGGCGGAGCCCTGGTTGACCACGTAGACGTTCTCGTCGAACGAGTCGTAGGCCAGGGCGACAGGGTCGCTGAAGGGGGTCGGACCGGCGCTGGGCAGCGTGGACACGACGAACGGCGGGGCCTGCAGGGGGACTATGGCCGACACGGAGTCCGACCCCGAGTTGGCGACGTAGACCTCGTAGTTCTCAGGGTCGAAGGTGACTGCGACTGGGCTCGCGCCCACGGTGACGTTCGTTATGACGGTGCCTCCGCTCGAGATGACGCTGACGGAGCCCGAGCCTGAGTTCGCGACGAACATCTCTGCCACCTGAGGGTCGTAGGCGAGTGCGACGGGGGCCGAGCCTACCCCCAGGGTGGCGTTGACTGTGTCTGAGCTTGTGATCACCGTCACCGAGTCCGAGGCGTGGTTAACCACCAAGGTCTCCCCGTTGGCGGGGTCGTAGGCTAGGGCTACTGGTCCCAGGCCGACCGTGATCGTCGCGAC
>JASHUK010000069.1 GCA_030040055.1 Nitrososphaerales archaeon
CCGAGCCTCCTGCACCGGGACGGTCGCCGCGAGCATCAGAACCAGGAGAGACACGGCGAGCAATCTTGCGTGCTTCAAGCGAGACTCCGACGGGCGGGCTGGAGATGCTATAAAACCGTTGGTTACTCTGCCCTTACTTCTTCCTGGTCGACTCCTCGGGCGGGTCGTCGACTCCCTTCTCGTCGAGCATGAAGACCGCGTCCCTCTCCTGGTGGTAGGGGCTGTCCACCATGCGTGCGACCCTGTTCTTTCCGGCCTTCCGGAGGTAGACCCTGTATGTGCTGGTGTGGGCGACGACGTGCCCTCCGGTGGGCCGCGACGGGTCCCCGAAGAACGTGTCCGGCGCCGCCTGGACCTGGTTAGTGACCACCGCCGCGATGTTGTAGACCTCCGCGGTCCTCAGCAGCTGGTGCATGAACCTGTTCAGGCGCTGCTGCCTCTCGGCGAGGGTCCCCCTACCGAGGAACTCCGCCCTGTAATGGGCGACCGCGCTGTCGAGTATTACGAGCTTGACCCCGTTGGGCTCTATCACCTTCCCCAAGTCCTTGACTATCAGCTCCTGGTGGGCGCTGTTGTAGGCCCTGGCGACCGTGATGCGCGACAGGATCTTGTCGGCATCCATCCCCCGCGCCTCCGCGATCTCGGCTATCCTCTCCGGCCTGAAGGTCCCCTCCGTGTCTATGTAGACCGCACCCGCGCCCAGCCCTCCCGCCCCTCTCGGAAGCTGGACCATCGCACAGAGCGTGTGGCAGATCTGAGACTTTCCGCTGCCGAACTCCCCGTAGAACTCGGTCATGGCCCACGTCTCGATGCCGCCGCCGAGCAGGTCGTCGATGTTCTTCGACCCCGTCGACACCCTGTCGATTGCCTTCCTCTTCACGAGGAGGTCCGCCGCGTTGATGAAGTCGGGCTCTAGCCGGTTCAGCTCCACCAGCTTCTTCCGCGCCTTGTTGTTGAGCTCCACTGCCTTCGACATGTCGATGTCGACCGCGTCTGCGATGTCCATCGGGCCGGCCGTCGCCAGGTCCAGGATCGTGGATATGCCGGCCTCCTGCAACTTCTGCTTGGTGGCGGGTCCGACCCCCGGCAGAGTGTCGAGCTCCAGCTCTTCACTGGGGTTGGGCGAGTCTGGCAATATCGCTTCCGGCCCTCTCCGCCTAATTAAGCGTGACCTAGGGAGAGAGGCGTGAAACTGTCCTCGGGAACAGGCTCGCCGACCTGATGTGCTTGAGGCCCGCGAGCCACCTCGCGGTCCTTTCGACGCCTATGCCGAACCCCGAGTGTGGAGGCATCCCGAACTTCCTGAGCTCGAGGTACCACGAGAACGCCTCCGCCGGCAGGTCCTGGCTCCGTATCCTCGCCATCAGCTCCGCCTGGTCGTGGATCCTCTGTCCCCCCGTCGCCAGCTCGCCGAAGCCCTCCGGGGCGATCAGGTCAGCCGAAAGCGTGACGTCCTTCCGGTCCGGATAGGTCATGTGGTAGAAGCTCCTGGCGGAGAGGGGATAGTCCGTGATGAAGAACGGGGACTCCTGGCTCATGCTCACCGCCCTCTCTGCCTCGGCCCCGATGTCGTCCCCCCACTCGAACTGGAAGCCCTTCCTGGAGGCTATGTTCCGCGCCTCGTCGTAGGTGATGCGAGGGATCGGCAGAGAGAACTCCTTCAGGGTCCTTCCGAGTGTCTTGAGCTCCTCCTGCCTTCGTTGCAGGACGGCGGTGGCCATCGCGTGCAGCAGCCCCTCCAGCAGCTCCATGTTGCGCTTCTGGTCGGCGAAGGCCTGCTCGGCCTCGATCATCCAGAACTCGGTGAGGTGCTTGGCGGTCTTGGACTTCTCCGCCCTGAAGGCGGGCTGGAAGATCCAGACCTTCTGCAGGGAGGCGAGCGCCGCCTCCTCGTAGAACTGGGCGCTCTGGCTCAGATAGGCCTTCTTCCCGAAGTAGTCAACCGGAAACAGGGTCGACCCCCCTTCGACCGCGGCCTGGACGAAGGTCGGCCCGCTTATCAGGAAGAACCCCCGGCCCCTGAAGTAGTCGAACGCCGCGCTGATGACCTCCGCTCTGATCTTCATCGCCGCGATCGCCTTCGGCCCCCTTATGCTCAGGTGCCTCTTGTCGAAGAGGAACGACCGGGACTTCGCGGCCGTCTTCGTGATCGGCCAGGGCTCGGCTTTCGAGTCGATCACGAGCTCCCGAGCCATGACTTCCTTCCCGCCAGGAGCCCTGGCGTCGTCCTTGACCTCTCCCCTTATGGTGACGGCCGACTCCTTCGTAGCCTCCAGCGCCTTCCCGAAGGCCGCGTCAGACTCTCCCCCCTTCTTGGCAGAGACCTGGACGTACCCCGTCCCGTCCCGCAGGATTATGAAGACGAGCCCCCCTACGGCGTGCTTCCTGGCTACCCACCCTTGGAGCTCGACCATCCTTCCGGCAGTGCCTGAGACTACGCCGACTGCCGTCGACCGCTCGAACTGCCCCGCCATGGGTCGGGGTCGACCCCTAGGGTTCTAAAACATGCCCGTCCGAAAAGGCCGGGTCCTGCCCCGGAGGGCGAGCTTCCCGGAGCTACGGGAGCCGCCGCAGGGGTGCCAGGTCCCCAGGCCCGGCCGCCATGAGCACGTGCATGCCGAGCCTCGCGGCCGGAAGGAGGACGGCGGGGTAGTCGCTGCTGACGACCAGGATTTCGCGGCCGTTCCGGGACGCCGCGAGCCTGGCTAAGAGCGACTCGAGGTCCGCCGCCCCTTCGAGTCTCGCCGCCAATCCGCCCCCCTGTCCCGAGCTCGACAACGCCGCCAGCCTCCCTTCAGCGTCGAGTTCGGCGGACAGGACGGACATGCTGGCGCTCCCCGGAGCGCCGCCGAGGGCGGCGACGACCTCTGCGAGCGTGGGAGAGGACGAAGGACCGCGCGACACCAGCATGACGCAGCTTATCGGCCCCGGTGAGACCATCAGCGAGGCCCTCAGCATGTCCTCCGGCTTCCCCAGGTCTATCCACTCGCGGTCGAACCTGAGGCCAGCCACGGTCCCCCCCGCCCTGAGGACGTACTGTGGAGGGAACTGCTCCTTCTGGTACTCGAAGACCGTCCCCTCGA
>JASHUK010000070.1 GCA_030040055.1 Nitrososphaerales archaeon
TAGGCGACGGCGAAGAGTGCAAGGACCACGTAGGTCGTTGCATCAAGTGTGCTTAGCATAGGTTGCCACCTCCATGGCACTCCGGGAGAAAGAGAACTGGAAGTATCCGGGCTGCGGGGGCATCCCCAGCATCTTCTGGATCGAGAGGATGGGGACGAAGCTGAGCCCCCCCTCGTGGAATACCCGGAGCTCCACTACGCCATCGAAGAGAGACTGCATGGCGGTCACGACTTGGGGCTCGTGCATGCCGTCTTCCAGAGTCGCGAGCATGACCGTGTCGTACTCCTTCAGCTCCGAGAGCAGCTGCGTCAGGAACTTGTAGATGGAGTCCGGCGGGTTCAGCATGAGCAAGGGCGAGAAGACGTCGGCTACGACCCTTATCCTCCTGTCGCCGTTCCTCTTGAGGACGTCCTTCATGTTGTACGAAAGACCCGCAAGATCCCTGTAGTCATACTTCAGCTCCCCTCCGTTGGCAGCTATCCAGAAGGGCACCCGGTCGCTGAAGTCGACGCCGAAGGCCTTGGCGTCCTTCAGGACCTCCCGCGTGGCCAGGCGTGTCACGTATAGGCAGAAGTCGCCCTGCTCAAGACCCTGACGTGTGAACCAGTACCCGAGCGCCTGCTTCCCTATCCCAGGGGCCCCCGTGACCAAGACAGCCGACCTGTCGGGATACCCGTCGCCGAGAAGTTTGTCGAGAGCGGCGACCCCGCTTGAGGCCAAGCGCACCGTATGAGTGAACTTCAAAGTTAAGCGTTCACCGGTTGGAGAGCCCGGGGGTATCGCCGAATGGCCGTAATTGAACCTGTTTGCCCCGGCGGAGTCCGTTCTGAGCCGTTCCATCGCTTGCCCCGTGGGGCTCGTCCCAGAATGGGTAGGCATCAAGCCCGCGAATGCTCAGGCTTCGCCGAATTTGAAGACGTACGCGTGGCCAGCGCCGAACATGCTCGCCGCCTCCCAGGGAGCGCCAACGTCTATCACGTTTCCGACGATCGCGACCGATGAGCCGAAGGATCCGTTGGCTCGGGCATTGGGGCTGGTGAGGGTAAGGACAAGCGCGCCAGTCCTGGCGTTGAAGACGTAGGCATGGCCAGCGCCGGCGTCTCCTGACACGGTTTCGCCACTGGCCCCTACGACGATCCTTCCGCTGATCGCTAATGACGAGCCGAACCCCCCGCCAGTTTGGACGTTGGGGCTAACTAGTGTGAGAAGGAGGGCGCCTGTGTTGGCGTTGAAGACGTAAGCACGGCCAGCGCCGGCGTCTCCTGACACGGTTTCGCCAGTGGCGCCCACGACGATCCTGTCCCCGCTGACCGCTATCGACGACCCGAAGTCCCCGTCAGTCTGGGCGTTGGGGCTAACCAGCGTGAGGAGAAGCACGCCGTTTTTGGCGTTGAAGACATACGCGTGACCGGCATCGTGAATGCCAGAAGCGCTTTCGTAGGAAGCGCCGACGACAATCTTGCTTCCGCTGATTGCAATCGACGACCCAAAGTCCCCGTCAGTCTGGGCGTTGGGGCTAATGAGTGTGAGGATTAGGGCACCCGTATTCGCGTTGAAAACGTACACGCGCCCGGCGAGAGGGTTACCGGATGCAGGTTGCCAAGAACTCACGATGGCCTTGTTTCCGCCGATTGTGACAAGTCTTCCGAAGTCCTCGTTGGCTCGTATGTTGGGGCTGATGAGCGTAAAGAGAAGCGCGCCAGTATTGGCGTTGAAGATGTAGGCGAGGCCGGCGCCAGGGAGACCGACAACCGTCTCGTTCCAGGCCCCGACCATAATCCTGCTCCCGCTGACTGCGACTGAGAACCCGAAGTGGCTCTCGGCCTGGGCGTTGGGATTGGTGAGCGTGAAAAGAAGTGCGCCGGTATTGGCGTTGAAGACGTAAGCAAGGCCGGCGCCAGGGAGACCGCCGACCGTCTGGTTCCAGGCCCCGACGACGATCTCCCTCCCGCTGACTGCGACTGAAATGCCGAAGTGTCCCTGGAGCTGGGAGTTAGGACTGGCAAGGGTAAGCGAGGAGGTGAGAACGTAAGTGACGGGAGAAGCGACGACCACGACCCCTGCGAGGAGGGCCAAGGCGAGGGCTATGCCAGGCTTCGGGCCGTTCGAGAGGGTTGTCGTGCTAGCTAAGCCGTCTCTTCCGGACTGGACCTCCATAAAGGGGTTTTCCGTGTCCCTGTCACAGCTCACCAAGTCCGCATCAGGACCTCCAAACAGTCAGGCTTCCCAAGAAGAGACCGGGTGACGGCTAGAGCGGGTAAGCTCCGAGAGGAGGCTGAGCATCTGCGCTAGGCCAAGTGATGCCTGAGGAGAGAGTACCCACTAATCAGGAGGCGGGCCCGGTGGGATTCGAACCCATGGTCTCTGAAAGCGACTCTTCAGCTCCGAAGGCTGACGCCTTAATCCGTGCTAGGCTACGGGCCCACTTCCGAGGCCACTCTCCAGATTAATTAAGAAATGAGCCGCCGTATCCCTTCCGGGAGAGGCGCCTCTATGATCCCCCTGTCGGTGACGATACTGCTCACCAGCTCGGGGGGCGTCATGTCGAATGCAGGGTTCGCGACCGGGACGCCCTTCGGAGCTATCCTCCTGCCTCTGACCTTCACCACCTCGTCGAAGGCCCTCTCCTCGATGGTCACCTCGTCGTGCACGCGTCTCGTGTCGAAGGTCGACGCAGGGGCCACGGGATGAAAGGGCACCCCGT
>JASHUK010000071.1 GCA_030040055.1 Nitrososphaerales archaeon
GGCTCGTCCCCCCAGAGGCTTGGAGGAGGCACCGGCTCTTCCTCAGGTGCGACCTCTGCGAGCGGTTCTATTGGAAAGGCTCACACTGGAAAGAGTTAAGGGGACTTCAGAGGATTGTCAGGTCGAAGACTAGCTCGGATGAACGGAACAGCCCCTGTCTCGCTCACTGACGGCTCGAGGGCTGTGAAGCTTGCCCGCACGACCGTCGAGCTCCAGGCTCGCCGCAGACGGCTGCCGGAACCTCCGTCGGACGGCGTCTTCGGAGATCGGAGGGGGGTCTTCGTCACGATCAACAGCGCCGCAGAGGGCGAGGACAGGCTGCGCGGGTGCATCGGGTACCCCTACCCGGTGAAGTCTCTGGGGGAGGCTCTGGTCGCCGCGGCGGCGGCCGCTGCGTCCGAGGACCCGCGGTTCCCTCCCCTGTCAGAGGCGGAGGCCGCCAGGGTGGTCATCGAGGTCAGCGTGCTGACCCAGCCGCGGCCGCTCGCGGGCGAGAGAGGTCCCTCCTTCCCCTCCAAGGTGCGCGTCGGGACGGACGGCCTCATCGTGTCTGGCCTCGGCACCAGCGGCCTCCTACTGCCTCAGGTCGCGACCGAGTTCCGGATGGGGGCGAAGGAGTTCCTCTCCCAGACGTGCGTGAAGGCCGGGCTTCCTCCGGACTCGTGGCTCGACGGACGGATAGGCGTGGAGGTCTTCCAGGCCCAGGTCTTCGCTGAGGAGCGGCCCTCGGGCGACGTGGTCATCCGCGGCTGACCTCCGAGGCTATCTCGCTGACCGCGTCGTACTTCGACGCCACCCTGCCAAGCCGCTCCAGGGCCGAGGCCGAGCCCCCGTTGAGCAGCGACTCGACGGAGCTCAGGAGGCCCTCCGTGGTGACCGACTGCTGCTCCAGGCAGGCCGCCACCCCCAGCTTCTCCGCCTTTTGCGCGTTCCCTGTCTGCTCCGTCTGCCTGGGTATGGGAACCAGGACGACGGGCTTCCGATGCACTATGAACTCGGCTATGCTCGTGTGCCCCGCCCTGGAGACCGCGACGTCCGCCAGCCGGAGCAGCTCGTCCCGCGTGGGCTTCCCGAAGGACCTCACGACCCATCCTCCTCTTATCTTCTCCACGGTCGGGGTGGGCGAAGCCTCCGGCAGGCTGATTACGAAGGAGAACTTGTCGCCGTGGGTGCGGGAGCTCTCCGAGGCGACGCTCCTTGCAAGCTGCTCGAAGGCTCCTCGCGTGGCGGCTGGCCCGGCTACGGGCCAGTACACCATCGTCTCGGCGTCCCTCTCTATGAGGCGCGGCCCCGGGGCTTCCGGGGCGGGACCCGAGACGAGGAACCCCACGAACTTCACCTTGTCGTACGCGTGCCGCTCGGACACGTTCCTCTCGCTGATCGTGTAGGGAGGAGGGAGGTCCGGCACCAGGATGGCGTCGCTCAAGCGCCACAGGTTGCCTATCGTGGCCTCCGAGCCTCCCCCTATCAGCGAGACCAGCGGCCAGGGCAGGGTCTCCGGCGCCTCTAGCCTGATCTGGTTAAGGACGGTCACGACCCGCTTCGAGAGCGCCTTCCCCGCGACCACGGCGGACAGGGAGGAGTCGCTGAGGACGCACTCCGGCCCGAAGGCAATCGCGGACGACAGCTGGTTCCTCACCTGCGCCGCGAACCTCGCGGAGTCGGGAAGGAAGTTCAGCGCCGTCCTGAGGACCGAGACCCGGCCCGTGTCAGACCAGGCGACCTCTATGAGGCCGGTGTCGTCGCACGTGAACCCCATGCTCCGGATGAACCTGCCCACCTCGCCCGAGCTGGAGAAGTGGAGCTCGGCCCCTTCCGCCGAGAGCCGCGAGGCGACCATCAGCATCCTGCTAGCGTGGCCGAGGCCCGAGCCATGGACGCCGACAAAGAGCCTCATCGGACGGGCCGTTCCGCCGAGCGGGCGGTATTTAGTCGTCTCTGGGAGGGCCCTGGCATCCGGGAAGCCTTAATTGCAAAACTCGGCTCGCCACCCGGCAGACACCCTCCCGTGATCGCCAGTTGAAAACCCACGCAGTCATCTCCTGCGGGGGAAAGGGTACGAGGCTCCGCCCCCTCCTCCGGAAGCTGGGATACCCCCCGACCTTCCCGAAGGTGATGGTCCCGATAGGGCCAGACCGGCGGCCGGCCGTGGAGTACACCGTCAGGCTCCTCGCGCACCACGGGGTCGGAAGCGCCACCTTCGTGACCAGGTACGATTCGCGGGCCATCCAGGGGCTCTTCGGAGACGGCTCTAGATACGGCATGCGCATCGGCTACTTCGAGGAGAGCGAGGGGATGGGAAACGGGGAGGCAGTGGCGCTCGCCCTCTCGGCGGGGCTGGCTCCCGCCTTCGACGGCCTTCTTGTCTACTACGGCGACATCGTGTCGGACCTCGACGTGACGGCGCTGTGCAGGACGCACGCACGCGCCCGTGCGGCCGCGACACTCGGGGTCGCCCGACGCTATCCCGTCCCCGTCACCGAGGTCTCAGTCACGGAACGAGGAGCGGTGACCGGAGCGACTCCGAGCCCCGACCTCGGCTCGCTCGGCAGACCATGGCCCAAGAAGCACGCGATGCTGGGGTTCGCCATGTTCGACAGAAGCGCCGCAAGGGAACTCGAAAGATCCGGACGGAAGGGGATGGACCTGATGGCCGACTTCGTCCCTTCTCTTGTGCGACCTCCCAGAAAGGTGGTCCCCTACTTCCACACAGGGCTCTGGAGGGACATAGGGACCCCTGAGAGGTACCTTGCGATAACCGACGCCGAGGTCGCGGCAGCCTTCGGCTTCCTAGAGCGGAGAGTGCCTGGAGCGGGGTCCGGAGAAACGTTTACGAAGCGACCGAGGGTCGTGCCTCGTCGTCCAGCGACTTGAAGGCGGTAATCCTAGCGGCCGGAGAGGGCAAGCGCATGCGCCCCGTCAGCGACTTCGTCCCCAAGGAGGTGATTCCGATACTGGGCAAGCCCGTCCTGCACTACGTTGTGGCAGGGATAGCGGACGCAGGCGCCGACGGCGTGGTGATCGTGACGAACGAGCGGAAGCTCCCCCTCATCAGGGAGCTCGTAGCCCAGGAGGACCCGGGGGTGGAGGTCGAGTACGCCGTCCAGGGGGAGCCCCTCGGCCCCGCGCACGCCCTGCTCCAAGCGAGGCCGTACATCGACTCACGGCACTTCTTGGTGCACTACGGGGACAACCTGGCCGAAGGGAACATATCGCGCGACCTGATGGACGAGCTGTCGAGGAACACTGGGGCGGACTCGGTGGTCGCCCTG